>VXSC01000027.1 GCA_009838195.1 Rhodothermaceae bacterium
CGCACCGACAGGCATCGGCTTGAATCTGCAGGGGTCGGTGAGATACTAATGGAAAAAGAGGCTTTACCAAGAATGTTGCGGGTAGAGGTCGAGTCCTCCGCAGAAAAAAGAATGGCAGTTCTAAAGTTTTCAAACGCCCTGTATTCTCTACCGACGGTCTTGACTTCTTGGATTTTGCCGTTGCATTGTTCATGGCAAAGTGCGTGAACCAAATCGTATAGTACGCTACATATAATGATTATCGCAAGAGAGAACAATACAGATAAGGGTTCATTCTTCAAATGTGTAGGAGGTCCCAATACCATACGTAGCCTAATGGCAAGTATCTTGGTGGTACTGGGGTCAGTGGGTGCGTTTACGCCTGTACAGGCACAGATTGAGGTGCTGCACAAGACCGTCGCGATTGATCCTAGTACGCAGCTTCCGCATTCGGCTAATTCGCTACATCCCAGTGCTTTTCATACAGTGGCCGTAGACTTGCACGCCGAAAATGTCAAGAGCTCCGTAGGAGGAGTATCAGGGGACGGAGTGTGCCGAGCTAGACTGGTGCCTGATTCCAATGAACCCTGCACGATCGCAATGAAAATGTACCCTTCGTCAGACAGTTCGGAATTTGTGGACATTCAGTACGACGAGGGAAAAGTATTCGAGGCGGAGGACGGTAACTCTCTGTTCTTAGGTATATCAGCTCAATAAAGGTTGTCTACCCAGTTCATTCCCAAGACGTCTTTAGGGGATGATCGCGAGGTGCGGATTGATCGTATCTGGCTGGCACCTTACTTTAACAATCAATTTTTGACCACGGCCCTGCCTCCTTCTGCCCCCCGGGATCTGGCGGTCTACATATATTCGGATAATGAAGGCGAACCGGGAGAGGTCCTGTTTTCAAAGGTGATTGAAGATCCACGAGATTTTGCTAGTGTGACGAGCCTTGAGCTGGATTTCTTTGAATTGGACCTTTCAAACGAAGAGATCGGTGTCTTGCCGGATACCATCCACATTGCGTATGGGAATGCAGGAAGCGACAACAATGTCCTAGTCCTAGGAGCGGCGCCCTACACAAAAGAAAACGTGTCGTACAGATACACGGGTTCATCATGGAAAGCACTGTGGAGTATCACTATTCAGGACGGGAGATCGTTTAACGAGACGGTGATCCCCATACGTGCTCGTTTCCGACTTGATAGCACGGATGGTTCCTTGCAATTTGCAGAGCAGGTCAAAGATCAATCTTTCCTTGAGGGACAGGCCATTACACCATTGATTTTGCCGGAAGCCACGGGAGGTGAATCATCGATCAGTTACTCCCTAGTGCCCGGGCTGCCCGCTGGATTGAGTTTTGACTCTTCAACTCGAACCATTCGTGGAACGCCGACGGAAGTTACTGTTACGCCTGTAGCCTACACATACACGGCAACTGATGCAGGCGGGAACACCGTCAGTTTGCAGTTTACGATTGAAATTAATTCATCGTCGGGTGGAGTAGTAGACATTCAGTACGACGAAGGAGAGGCATTCACGACAGATGACGGTACAGATCTATTTGCAAGTACACCGGCTGAATCACAAATGTCCACACGGTTCATCCCCAAGGTATCTTCGGAGGACAATCGAGAGGTACGGATTGATCGTATTTGGCTGGCGCCTTACTTTGATAATCAGTTTGGGAACACGAACTTGCCTTCTTCTGCTCCCCGAGACCTGACCGTCTACATATATTCGGATCAAGGAGGTAGACCGGGGGAGGTCTTGTTTTCAAAGGTAATTGACGATCCAAGAGCCTTTGCCGGTGTGACGAGTCTTGAGCTGGACTTCTTTGAATTGGACCTTTCAAACGAAGGGATCGGTGTCTTGCCGGATACCATTCACATTGCATACGGGAATGCAGGAAGCGACGACAATCTTCTGTCTATAGGAGCAGCGCGCTACGCTACGGAAAACGTGTCGCACCTATACCTGAATGGTCGGTGGAGAGAATTCTGGACCATAACTCTTAGTGACGGGAGCACGTATAACGAGGCGATGATCCCTATACGTGCTCGTTTCCGACTCGGTAGCATGGAGGGTTCTTTGCAATTTGTGCAGCAGATCAAAGATCAATCCTTTTTGGAGGGACAGGCCATTACACCATTGATTTTGCCGGAGGCCACAGGAGGTGAATCGCCGATCAGTTACTCCCTCATGCCTGGGCTGCCCGCCGGATTGAGCTTTGACTCTTCGACCCGAACCATTCGGGGAACGCCTAAGGAAGTTATCGCTGCGCCCGTAACCTACACATACACGGCAACCGATGCAGGCGGGAATACCGCCAGTTTGCAGTTTATGATTGAAATTTATTCTATACCAGATGGCGTGGAGATCGTGGACATTCAGTACGATGAGGGAGAGGCATTTCACACAAGCAACGGGGGGCATCTGTTTCTTTTGCTGTCGTCCCCACCAATAATGTCTACTCGGTTCATCCCTAAGGCATCTCCGGACGATGATCGAGAGGTGTGGGTTGACCGTATCTGGCTGGCGCCTTACTATGACAATCAGTTTTGGAATACAGACTTGCCTTCTTCTGCGCCCCGAGATCTGACCGTCTACATATATTCGGATGATGAGGGCGAACCGGGGGAGATCTTGTTTTCAAAGGTGGTCGACGATCCAAGAGCTTTCGCCAAGGTAACGAACTTTGATCTGGATTTCTTTGAATTGGATCTTTCAAAAGAAGGAATCGGTGTCTTGCCGGATGTTATCCATATTGCATACGGGGATGCAGGAAGCGACGACAATATTCTGTCCTTAGGACCAGCACCCTACACGAAAGAAAACGTATCACATCTATCTTGGAATGGTAGTAGATGGATAGAACTATGGGACATAGATGTTACTACTGTAGGGGTAGGGTTTGACGATACCGTGATTCCCATACGTGCTCGGTTTCGACTTCATGGAAGTTCTCCTGTGCAAGTCAGGCAGCAAGCGACATTGCCAGAAGCGTTCGTAGTACACGGCAATTATCCAAATCCTTTTCAGAAATCAACATACTTGCAGTTTGATCTTCCCGCGTCTGCCCGCGTGACCGTAGAGGTCATAGACATGTTAGGACGGCGGGTGTTGACGGTTCCCCCGATAGAATTAGCTGCGGGGTGGGGAAAGCAGATCGAGGTGGATGGACAATCGCTTCCCTCTGGACACTACTTGTACCGTATAGTGATGTACTCGGAGACGGGCAACTCAACACAAACGGGTCAATTCGTACATTTCCGGTAGCTCAAGCTGTACACGTCTGCTAGGTATCCAGCGTGCCCTGAACTTCAGTCGTTCAGAGTGGAGGCAAGTTTGCAATTTCTGTAATGTGTTGACTGATTTCTCCCATTAATTTGGGGTTTCGCCCTACTTTATCAATTGGAGCATAGTAGAGCTATGGGCTTCTGACATTTCCGTTTGAGGGGCATTTTTTGGGGATAAAGGGCATTTACGACTCCCCAACATTCTAGGCGGTCTTGTGTCGGAGGATTCGAACAAACATGAAATTTGTTGGAGTGAATACACAGGTATGCGAGAAAGATCTTGTAAAACAAATAGCTGAGCACCACAACCAGAAGCAAACAAAACCTCTCCCAGAAGATCCTTAAACAGGGATTGTCAAATTCCAGGAACTATCAGATCACCGAAATCAGGTTAAGTGTTGCTGATAAATAATTAGCGGACGCTGCGCACTCCCGAACTGAACCATTTTTGAATTCTGCAGATTATCTAGTTGACGATCTGATCTGCCGCATGGATTCCATTGCGAATACAATCAGGAATGCCCACACCATCCAGGTAATTTCCCGCGAGATAAAGGCCGGAATGGGAGCTTGTAATCTCACGGACTTTCTTGATTCGCCCGACATGCCCAAGTGTATATTGGGGCAATGCAGCATGAAAACGGTGAATCCTGGTGAATAGGGGATCTGCTGTAATCCCCAGCGCCTGTTCCATCTCTTCACATGCCTGTGAGAGAATAACTGTGTCGGTCATCTTCGTGTCCCGTAAATAGAGTCTGAACAGTAAATGACCAGCGGGTGCACGTCCTGCGAGCTTGATCGCACTCCAGGTGCAAGCGGCCACAGAAGTAACTTGATCGGAGGCAACCAGATGACCATATCCTCTGAGCGGCCTGAGGACATCTGTCTGAGAATAGGCCAAGTGAACCATCGTACCTGCACGATATGGGATTTGGTGAAGGAGTTCGGCTAATTCTGGAATCGCTGACTGGGTGATCGCCGCCGCATTCTGGGCCGGTACGGCTAGAATGATGTCGGTAGCCGACAGGGGAGCATGCCCGGTGGTGCTGACCTTCCAGTGCGTACCTATTTTTGTGATGGCGGTAGCCTTGTGTCCAAAGTGGATGTTGTCTTCGTTGACCATGGTCAGGGCGGTGATCAAAGAGGATAGTCCATCTGGAAGACTTAGGAGTGGAGAGGTGGGCTCCTGAACGGGTATTCGGCCAACTCCGAGGAGGACGCTGCCATACTTTGATTCGAGGTTCATCATATGTGGCAGGAGTGCCTTCATACTGAGCTCGTCGGCACGTCCCCCGGCAAGTCCTCCAAGGAGGGGCTCGATCAGGCCAAAGAAGGCTTCTGGGCCAAACCGCCTGATGAAGAAGTCTTGAATCGATTCATCTGTCTCATCCGTTCGAGGCGGGAGCAGAAATTCCGCAAGTACGCGCAGCTTTCCCCGAAGGCTGATCAGTGGAGAGCTGAGGAGCGGCCAAAGCCGGCCCGGTACCAGCCCACTCATCCCCTCCGGGACCGGATACAATCTGCACCCTCGTCGCAGGTAGGCTCCTCGCTGATCTTTGTTTGTCTCTTGAAGAGCAAGTCCCAGAGCCTTGCACAGCCGTATCGCCTCAGGCTTTCGAGCCAGAAATACATCCGGCCCGTGCTCCATCAGGAAGCCGTTAAATTGTTCGGTATGGATGCATCCTCCCAGTCGGTCACTCTGCTCCAGGAGTATGATCTCTGGGGGATTGGGAGTTTGGCGCAGTGCCCAGGCAGCACTCAATCCCGTAATGCCACCCCCGATGATGACGACCCGGGTCATGTGGCCAGCCAGCCAGCACCCACAGCTTGTTTGCGGATCAACTTTGCCAGGGTCTCAACAAAAAGGGGATCACTATTGAGCGAGGGAGGGCGCTCCAGACGCATATCGTGTTCTTCCGCAACAGCCTGTGCCTCAATGTCAATATCGTAGAGCACCTCTACGTGATCAGACACAAAACCCACAGGAACGCTGACCACATTCCGAATCCCCTTGTTGGCTAACTCAACCAGATAATCTTCCAGTTGCGGTCCGAGCCATGGCTCGGGACTCCGCCCCTCGGACTGGTAACACCCAGACCACTGATCTGGCGTTAGTCCGGCTACTTTTGCAACCAGCGCAGCAGTTTCGTAGCATTGAGTGGGGTATGGATCATTTTCTTTCAAAATTCGTGTGGGCAGGCTGTGAGCGCTGAAGATCACGTGCACACTGGCTCGGTCCTCTTCAGGAAATCGCTCCAGACCAATGTGGACCCGTTTGGCGAATGCGTCAATCAGGCCCGGATCGTCATGATAGCTCTGGATATGGGAAAAATCAATCTGGCCACGATAGAAGTTGAGTCCCGCGTCTATTTTTTTCTGATACTTCGCAATGCTCATCCGACTGTACTGGGGCGCAAGGACCATACTAACGGACCGGGTAATTCCGTCCTGGATCATGTCACCGACCGTTTCTTCAATCCATGGAGCCCAGTGGCGCATCCCCAGGTAGGGTTTGAAGTACGTGGGCTCATTGGGTGGATTCAGAAGATCCGTTACAGCGCGGGTCGTTTCGATGGTCAAGTCCAAAAGTGGAGAGGAGCCACCAATCAACCGGTAATTGCGTGTAATTTCTTCGATCAGTGCCGTTGATGTTGTCCGGCCGGCACGAATATCGGCCAGATAGCCCGGTATATCCTCCAGGCGATCCGGACCCCCATAGGCCATAAACAAAATACCAATTGGGTTTTCAGGATTAACCATGGTCATAGCTGTGTACGTAGTCCACCAGTCGCGCTACATTTTCAACCGGCGTTTCTGGCAGGATTCCGTGTCCAAGATTAAAGATATGGCCTGGCTGCCCCGCAATGCGCTGCATCACATCCTGGGCATGGGGGATCAGCTCGCGCCATGGCCCGAGTAGGGTGCAGGGGTCTAAATTTCCCATGATGGGCTTTTGTACCAGCCGTTGTGCTTCATCAATGGGGATACGCCAGTCAACTCCGATCACGTGACCACCCGCCGCTGCAATCAAGTCCAGATAGGTGCCAGTATTCGTGCTGAAGTGAATCACCGGAGCCTTCTCCCCGATGGTTGAAAGCACACGATGGCTGTAGGGCTTAACGTAGCGCTCATAATCATACCGGCTGAGTGCTCCGACCCATGAGTCAAAGAGCTGTACACAGTGCACCCCGGCACGGATTTGTGCATTGAGGTAGTCGATGGTCAAGCCGGAGAGTTTGGCCATGAGACGGTCCCAGGCCGCGGGCTCGCTGTACATGAACGCTTTCGTGTGTGCAAACGTGCGTGTGGCTCCCCCTTCGATCGCATAGCTGGCCATGGTGAAAGGGGCACCTGCGAATCCAATCAGGGCCAGATTATGTGCGTCCAGCTCAGGACGGACGATTTTGATTGCCTCCAGCGTCGGGGCCATGGCTTCTTGGGCAGGCGGAACCCCCAGCATATCGATAGCTTTGGGTGTTCGAAGTGGGTTCTGAATGGAGGGGCCATGGCCTGGTACAAACGAGAGGTCAAGCCCCATACCCGCCAGGGGTGGCAGAATATCTGAAAAAATGATTGCCGCATCCAGCTCAAAATGCTTCAAGGGGAGGAGGGTAATTTCGGCGGCAATTGCAGGCGTAGTCAGGGCGGATTCCATCGAATACTGACGACGCAGTGCACGATAGTCAGGCAGATATCGGCCAGCCTGTCGCATGATCCAGATGGGGGTGCAGTCGACCGCCTTCCCATGGCATGCAGCCAGAAATCGCTCACGTCCAGTCATGGGACAAAGGTGTTGGGAGCTCTATGACGGTCAGGAGGAAGATTGCCAGAGCGTATATCCGACAAAGAAGGGCCCGAGGCTGCTCAAGTACCGTGAGGTTTGCTGCGTCTTGCGCATCCGTTCAATAATTGCAGACAGGGGATGTAAATCCTTACTCAGAAGCCCGACCACAAAATCATTGTCGTTTTGATCGAGTCCATGGCAGGCAAGGCGAATGTCATGAGCATGATCGCTTCGTCCGTATGCGCGACCAATTCCACCGTGCTCCATAAGGATTTTCCGACGCTCGTCTGTGCTCAAGTGTTCAAAATCACCCGAACGACGAAGCGGATACCAGATCGCCCATGGCCAGGAAGGATTACACACATACCGTCTGGGGCGTTCAAACAGGGTTTCAATCAGGTCGTTTTCGTATCCAATCGCGTAGGTGCGACCGATCATCGTCCAGTCGGGGCGGCATTGCAGGCGAGAAAAATCGCTATCGTGCAGGAAGGATTGGAGCTCAGTCAAAAAAAACCGGGGATCTTCAGAGACGGTCAGCAAGCCAATCCCTTTGGGATCATGGAGACTGGAATACAATGCACCACAGAACCCGGTTTTTTCCATCACTCTGACTAGGGTTTGGGGTTTCGCATTCAGCCCTGTGAAGACTAACAGTTGCATATACAGTCGGCCATCATGGTAAATGGGACGATCAGAACGCTCATCCTTCCCCTTTTCTCGAAGGTCAACTCCAGAGGTCCGATTCTCCTGTATATTGATAGCCATTTACTGGGTGGGTTGATTTAGCAAGCGTGCCGCTTCCAGTGCATGGTAGGTAATGATACTTTGGGCACCGGCCCGGCGGATACTGGTGAGGACTTCGAGAATTGCGGCGGATTCATCAACATAGTTTTGCATGGCAGCGGCTTTCAGCATGGAATACTCCCCGCTTACATTATAAGCCACCAGCGGCACTTCGGGCCACCGGTCTCGGGCTTGACGAATTACATCAAGATAGGCTAGTGCAGGTTTGATCATAACCATATCTGCTCCTTCCTCTATATCCATGGCGATTTCCCGCAAGGCTTCCCGTGCGTTGCAGGGATCCATCTGATGGGTTTTTCGATCTCCAAATTGGGGTGCTCCACCTGCTGCATCACGGAACGGCCCATAGAATGCAGATGCATATTTCGCACTGTAGGAGAGAATGGATACATCTTGATGGGCCGCAGAATCCAGCATCTCTCGGATTGCACTCACCTGGTGATCCATCATTCCACTTGGCGCGACAATGTCTGCTCCGCTGTCTGCATGAATGCGGGCCATCTCGGCCAGTAGGGGCAGAGTGGCATCGTTGGACAACTTGCCATCGTGGATCACTCCGCAGTGTCCGTGTGAGGTGTAGGAGCAGAGGCATACATCGGTAATGAGTACTAGGTCTAGCCCAGCGTTCTTGATAGCTCGAAGGGTATCCGGTATGACTCCCGAGGGGGACAGGGCGTGGGTCCCAGTCGCATCCTTGGACTCAGGGATCCCGAAAAGAAGAATGCCGCTCGCTCCCGCCTCTTCTGCCTCTTGTGCCGCTCGAAGAGCACCATCTATGGTATACCGGAATTGATTCGGCATCCCTTTGATCGGGCCGGCTTGTTCTCGTGTGACAAAAATGGGATAGATAAAATCTGCCGGAGACAATCGGGTCTCCCGCACCATTCGTCGTATAGCACCGGTGGCGCGCAGGCGTCTTGGACGTCTATGTTTGTTAGGTTTATTCAAAGTATTCTTCCAAGGCGGCTACGAGGCCTTCAGTGGTATATGTTTTCGCTACGATGGCAACCTTGAATCCGGCATCCGCTGCCACCTGGGCTGTAATTGGGCCGATACAGGCTGCAGTTACAGGGATTTTGGGATCTGGAGAAACAGCAACGAAGCCCTCAACGGTTGATCCACTAGTAAAGGTAACGGCATCTGCGCCGTCTGCAAGTGCAGCGTACGCAGCATCTGGAGGGTGGTTCACATGGGTTTCGTATGCAGTCACGAGGGTAACCTTCGCTCCCCCAGCACGCAACAGTTCTACTAGAGTGGGGCGGGCTTTAGAAGCGCGTAGCAGTAGGATTGATTGGTCCTGAACAGACCCCAAGCCAGATGCAAGAGCTTCCGCGACATACTCAGATGGGACAAAATCCGGCGTGACACCGCGGGATTTAAGTGCTGCAGCAGTGGCGGGCCCAATCGCTGCAACGCGTACCGAGTCGGGCCAGGGATGCTGCAGATGTTGCCACGTGTGCGTAACCCCATTCACGCTGGTGAAGAGAACGCGGTCGAACGTGGCTAACTCGTTGAGTGCCTGCTGTAAAGGCTTGGGATTTGGTGCGGGTTCAATACGGATGGTTGGGAACTCCACGATCGTGGCTCCCCGTACCTCAAGCATCCGGCGCATTGTGCCGGACTGATGTACTGGGCGCGTAACCGCAATCCGTTTCCCGGCAAGAGGGCTATTCACGTTGTAGCACCTCCCTGGCACCCATTTGATGTGCTTTTTGCGCCAGTTGTTTTCCTAACGTCATCGCATTCGTCCCGATTCCCGATACAGCGATTTTGCGGCGTCCATCCAAGGATCGTACCTCACCGCTCAAATGGATTTCATCATTGATCTGCTCCGCATAGGCGGCAACCGGGATTGAGCAGCCTCCTCCAGCAACTTCAAGGAACGTGCGTTCAGCGGCGGTGGCAGTCCAGGTCACAGAACAGTTGATGGATTCTAGAATACGGACGATCTCCAGGTCATTCTTCCGGCACTCCACAGCAAGGGCTCCTTGCGCGGGGGCTGGAAGCATAAGATCCATAGGGATCCTCCACATGTATCTATCGGACACGCCAAGTCTCAATAAACCAGCTTCTGCAAGTACAATGGCCTGCAGTTGTCCGCTCAACACTTTTTCAACCCGGGTATCAATATTGCCTCGCAGAGGTGCAATCGAGAGGTCTGGCCGAACTGCGAGCAGTTGAGCGGTGCGCCGCAAACTTGAAGTGCCAACTGTAGTGTCTGGGGGCAGGTCATCGAGGGACAGGCCGGATGTGGTCACCAAAACATCAAACGCTGTATGTCGCTCACAGATGGCGGCAATCACCAATTCCTCCGGTTGCTCAATCGGGAGATCTTTGAGAGAGTGAACGGCAAAGTCAATCTCGTGATTGAGAAGTGCGGTCTCCAGCGTACTGGTAAAGAGACCGGGGTTTGAAGTGGGAAGTGGGCCGGTAGTCTGGTCTCCGATGGTTGAAATCGTCTGAATCTGGATACCCAGTTGTGGCCTGATCACTTTCAGGAGTTGGAGAACATGATCAGTCTGAGTTCTTGCCAACACAGAGCGGCGCGTGCCTACTCTTAATTGCCGCGTCATTGGTCTGGCGTAGACTCCTGCAAGCCAAACAGTTGGCGAATGGTGTGTGGATCCAGTTCAGAATTGCCATGTCTGAGTTGGAGCGTCGGATCATGCAGCAGCTTCTTTACCAAAGCATTCGAAAAATATTCAAGCTTTTCCACCACTTGCGTATCCAGTGGTCCAAGTTCCTCCAGGGTCTGGGAAAATTCTGTTTGCCGGATCGTCTCAGCTTTTTTTCGAAGGGCAGTAATAACCGGTTCGATCTTCAGCATTTGAAGGCGCTGATCAAGAATGCCTAATTCTTTTTCGATGATTTTTTCCACTTGCGGCACTTCTGCCTGTCTGGCGGCCTTCGACTCGGCGATCCCGTTTTTTAGATGATCAATGTCCAGGAGGGTTACGTTTGGTAACTCATTCAGGAACGGGTCGATATCTCGTGGAACTGCCAGGTCAACCAAAAGAAGTGGACGGTTCTTTCGAGGTGTAATATGTTCGGGTCCAAGGATAATATGCGGGGCACCGGTTGCACTGATCACGACATCCGCGTTTGAAACGGCCTCCCGCAGTTCTTCAATCGGCACCGCCTGCGCACATGAATCCACGGCCAACTCTTTTGTACGATCCGGGTAACGATTGACAAACGTAAGTTTTCCGATCGCTTTTTTTCGGAGGACTTTTCCTGCTAGGCTGCCCATCTCACCGGTGCCAATGACCGCGACATGCAGATCATCCAGCGGGCCTGCTTCAAGAAGGATGCGGTCAATTGCAACCGAGGCGACACTGATGGGGAATTTTCCCAGCGCGGTTTCGCTGCGTGCGCGCTTTCCGGTTTTGATTGCAGCCTTGAAGACCGTGGTCAGTTCCGGGCTTGCAAGCGAGGCAGTCTCCGAAGACTGGAGGCAATCATGTACCTGACCCAAAATCTGAGACTCCCCCAAAACCATAGAATCCAGACCACAGGCTACACGCATTAGGTGACGAACTGCATCCGTGGTCTGTTTAGAATAGACATAGGATTCAGCTGTGGAAAAGTCAAAGGAACGACGCAGTAGGGACTGCAGTGCATCAGTAGCCGGTTCAGATCCATTCACATGACCATAAAACTCTACGCGATTACAGGTGGACAACACAGCCAACCCGTCAAAGGATGCACGCGCTGCATCAAAAAAGTCAAGTTTTTGCTTTGGAAGAAGAGTAAGGCTCTCCCGGATGTCTACCGGAGTAGCTTTGTAGCTAAGTCCAATAAGTCCCAGTGATGGATTAGCCATAGAACAGCACTGAAATGATAAAATAATGATCGCACAAAACGACAATTTAAGGATAATCAGGGGAAAGCTTCAAATTCGATCAAAATGAGGCCGAAATAGTGCTTTCACACCACTTTTTTGCGTAAATACCTGAAATGCCCTCTCCCATTGCGAGAGAGTAAAGTCGTGCGTAATGAGCGGGCCGGTCTTGACCGTGCCGTTCTGAAGGAGATGAATTGCACGGATCCAAGATTCCGGTGTCGAGGCATTGCTACCAGTCACCGTGAGTTCCTTATAGCATACCTGATCCAGGTCCCACGCGATAGATTTGCCGAACAGGCCTACCTGTACATAACGTCCACGACGGCGCACAAGGCGCAGTAGCTCAAGGGCAGCGGCTCCTGCTCCCGAACACTCGTAGACCACATCCGCTCCCAGCCCCTGGAGGGATACATCCTGAATGAGCGCGTGAATATCTCTCGTTTCCACATTGGCTACATAATCTGCCCCGAGATCATCTGCCAGGCTCAGGCGATCCGAATCTGCACTGGTCCCTAAAACGACAACGGTTGCATGACTGGCCTTGAGGATCTGCAGGGTTAGCAGGCCAATTGTTCCCGGACCGGCAACGACGGCCAAATCGCCAGCCCGTATGGTGGGTGCGGCGAGTAACACGCCGTGTACAACGCAGGCTAATGGCTCGGTGATGGCACCTTCACGGTAGGAGATGTGTTCGGGTAAACGGTGCACATTCTGGGCGGGAACGACAAGGTATTCTGCAAATCCCCCATTGACTGCAGAGCCAATGGATTGCCTGTCTAGGCAAAGATTGGCGTGTCCGTCCCGGCAGTAACGACAGGAATTGCATGTGCGAAAATAGGTTTCGGAGGTCACCCGTGAGCCTAGGAGCCTGTCGGGAACTCCCTGACCGATTTCCACTACTTCTCCAGCGACTTCGTGTCCCAGGACGACGGGTGGACAGGACTTGAATTCGTCATGGTAGATATGCAAATCTGTCCCGCAGAGACCGGCAGCATGTACCTTGAGTTTTACTTGGTTCGGGCCAGGGTCAGGCTCTGGGATCTCAGATACCGCGATATGCCCGATCCCGGGTGCAACCTTCATGACTGCCTGCATGAGTCTACGTTTAGCTTACAGGACGCATCCCCGTGCGTCCACGATGATTTCCGAAATTGCAGCACCTTCCTCAACGAGAAACATTCGATCTACCATATTTACGACCACACATGCATGATTTGGCACGATTTGTACACGATCCCCAATCTGCAGGGTACTTCCTCCCTGAACTTCGCCCCAACCGTGTTCTTCTGAAAGTCCCGTGATTTTCGCATGAGGATGTGCCGCACGTACACGGGGATTATACAGGATACAGCCGTAATCGGATCTGCCCTGCAGTGTATCGCTGGTGAGTACTTTGCGGCCCGCATCGAGGACAAAGCGCTCGGTACCCTGGGAAGTGCGGTGCCGACTTACGACCGTGGAGAGAACGGTCAGCGCGCATGCATCCAGCGAACAGATCCCGAGCTCAACTTGGGTCAGGTCGTTGAAAATATAGTTGCCGGGGCGCACTTCTGTAATCTGAAAACCACCGAGGTTTGCATTTTCAAAAACATGGATGGAGGGTGTGGAACCCATACTGATTTCGAAGGAGGATGGATCTACACAATGGGCTTCGGACAATCGGACAGCGACCTCAAGCATTCGGTCACGTGTCTGGGTCATGATTGTGGTGATATCCGAATTATCTCGGGAATACGCATTTCCTTCGTGCGTCAGAATCCCGCACAGATGCAAACCATCCAGCTCTTGGATTTTCAGAGCTAGAGCGACGACATCTTCACGGTCATAGGGGGCCCCACAGCGGCCATGCCCCGTGTCAATTTCTAGGAGCACATCAACAGAAATGCCAGCTTCGCTGAATGCCTTGGAAGCCCGGTTTGCCCCTTCCTCACTGTCGATGCAAAAAGAAATACGGGCCTGATGTGCAAGTTTGATCAGATGCTCAAGTTGCCTTTCTCCGACCACGGTATAAGCAATACGCACGTCCTGAAAGCCATGCTGGACAAATTTCTCAGCTTCGCTGACTTTCGCTACGGTGATCCCATTGGCACCATGCTTGAGTTGACGCTTTGCGAGTGCGACGGATTTATGGGTTTTCGTATGTGGTCGCAGTTCGACGGTTGCAGCCCTTGTAGCCATTTGTGCAAGATTTGCTTCCATGCGCTCCTCATCAATGAGCAGACATGGGGTCGCTAAATCATCCAAGGTGTGCATCATCATGGAACTGAAACGGCTTGAACGTGCAGGGTATGGGGTTGGATTCGCAAAAAATGTTTACTTTGCAACATAAAGTACTTTACAAAGTATATAACCTATGCGCATAGAATACGGACCGATCCCGAGTCGGACAGAGAACTCCCAGAATCAGGCAAGCGAGCATCTGCGATTTATTCGCGATGTCATGGAACGTTCCGCCTCATTCACGGCGGTGCCCGGGTGGGGTATGGTAGCTGTCGGGGTTACTGCGGCGCTTGCATCCTGGATTGCTTCTATTCAGGCCACATCGGACGGGATCCTGATAGTCTGGTTTATTGAGGCAGTGGTTGCGGTAACCATTGCCGTCTGGACATTGCGCAGGAAGGCGCGTAAATGTGGTGTATCGCTTACCAGTGGTCCGGGCCGCAAGTACATTTTGACGCTTGCCCCATCCATGGTGGCGGGGCTTCTGTTCACGGTTGCCTTGTGGCAGGCAGGCAGTCAGGATCTTCTGGCGACGCTGTGGCTTCTGTTCTATGGTGCAGGTACGATTACAGGGGGGACGAGCAGTGTGCGAATTATCCCCATTTTGGGTATCTGTTTTATGGTGATGGGGATTATCTCCCTCTTTCTTCCACCTGCCTGGATGCATTTGTTGCTGGCACTCAGTTTTGGGGGGCTGCACATTGGTTTTGGGCTGTATATCGCGCGGAGATATGGAGGGTAAAATTTTTTTCAGTTCGATGAGAGTGCTGCGAAAAAACCTAGATCCCTTGATTCATGCACGGGTACGTCTCGGGATTGTGAGTGCTTTGGCAGCCGGCGAAACCCTTAGTTTCAGGGATCTGAAAGTACTTCTCAGCACGTCGGATGGCAATTTGAGTCGCCACGCTCAAAAATTAGAGAAGGCAGGTTATATCGAATGTATAAAATCTTTTCAGGGCCGAATGCCTCACACAGAATATCGCTTGACCTCCAAAGGGACCGAGGCTCTTCTTTCGTATGTAGAGCAAATGGAGCATATGCTCCAAGTGGCTCGATCTGTGACGATTGATGAGGATGATTTTTCAAACTGACATGAATGTACAACTGCCGCCCATGGAGGAGATGTGCTCCGCCGCCGTTCCTGGTTCAAGGCAGTGCAATTCGGTAGACCACGCATGACGACAGACCAAGAAACGATGAGCGATCGACTGCATGTTGCGATCATTATGGACGGCAATGGCCGCTGGGCCACTGAACGTGGTCTTCCGCGCACAGCGGGACATCACGCCGGGGTTCGATCACTCAGAGCAACGGTTGAGGCTGCCGTTGAGCGGCAGATCCATACGCTGACACTGTATGCATTTTCGTCAGATAACTGGCAGCGTCCCCGGAGTGAAGTCAGGGCACTGATGCGGATTCTTGCGGCGCAGTTGCCCAGTCAGGCAGCCCGTTGTGTTCGGCAGAATATTCGGCTGAGTATCATTGGCAGGCGTGATCGTCTGCCAGATCCGGTCTTGCAGGCCGTCCTACGTGCCGAAGCCCGTACGATGCATTGTACGGCTCTGCACCTACGTTTGGCGATTGATTATTCTGCGCGGGACTCTCTCACAAAGGCCGCACGGCATGTTGGGAATAATGGGAATGGAGATTTTCTGCAGGCACTTATGCGAGCTTACAATGCAGACAGCCTTGTACCGGATGTAGACCTTCTGATACGAACCGGCGGGGAACAGCGCCTGAGCGATTTTCTGCTTTGGGAATGTGCCTATGCAGAACTCTATTTCATACCGGATTACTGGCCGGATTTTGACGGAACGAAGCTCGATACGGCTCTTTGTGCATTCCAGAAGCGGCAGCGTCGTTTTGGTAAGGTGTCGGCCTGAGAATCAGGACCAGCACAGGTATGGGCAACCCGGAATACGTGTCACGGTATCATCCAGGCAGGGTCTAAGCGATTTTGATTGATGCCAGGCATAACGGATGATTACAGGTTCTATCAAGGCTTTTTACGGCAGAATCACTCCTTGCAGGTTAGCGGCAAGTTCCAATTGCCTTGACTGAATTCATGAGATATCCCACACATCTTGAAATTCCCTATCAGGATCACCAGAGTCGATTGAGCGTCCTGCTTCGTCTGCCTTTGGTTCTGCCGACAATGCTGATCGTGAATTTCTTCGCACCCTTTATGTCTCTGAGCCGTTTTCTGGTAGGCCTTTCAATTGTGTTCTTTGCCCACTACCCCAAGTGGCTGTTCGAATTAAATATGAGCTCCTGTCGGTTTGAGTTTAGGTCGCTGGTCTATCTGTTGCTCCTGACGGATGAATACCCAACGTTTCAAAAGAATGCAGGGATTCTTGTTGAGATTGATTATCCCGATGAAGATGATGTATCTCTCGCCCGCTTGCTCCCTCTGCTGAAATGGTTGTTCGCCATTCCTCATGTAATCATCCTCTCCTTGTTTTCTCTGCTACTTTGTCTCATTACTCCCGTTTGCTGGCTGTCAGTGTTATTGATGGGTCGTTATCCAGATAGGGTATTCAGTTTTGCCGGTGGCGTCTTACGTTGGTGGCTGCGTGTATATGCATACGGTTGGATGTTGGCGACCGATCAATATCCACCGTTCTCATTGGAGGAATAGCTCATGCCTAAGACCGTTCTCCTTCTTCGTCACGGCAAGTCGGATTGGAATGCGGACTACGGCCAGGATCATGACCGGCCGTTGAATCCGCGTGGCAGACGTGCATCCCGTGCCATCGGGCGTTGGCTTACAGAGATAGGGCCCTTGCCGGATCTCATCCTTTGTTCTACTGCTGTCCGTGCTCGTTCCACGTGCATTATGGCCAGTGAGGCGGGTGCGTGGCTGGCAGATGTCCAGTACGAGCGGGGACTTTACTATGCTGCACCGAAAGACCTGATCCATTACCTGCAGGAGGTTCCCGACCATATCCAGACGGCTATGCTGGTGGGGCATCAGCCCACATGGTCCATGACGGCAGCACTTCTATCGAATCATCCGGTGAATGCTTTCCCAACTGCATCCATGGCGAGGATCGATCTTTCGGTCGAAAACTGGGAACGTTCTGCGCCTGGAACTGGGAAGTTCATCTGGCACCAATTCCCCAAGCGATTACCAGAAAGCTATTACGATCAGAACGGCTGACAACGGGTGTGAGGGCTGTGTTGTCGGCAGATTATTCATGACCGGTCGTAAGACGGGCCACGGACAATAGACAAAAATTTTGCAGGCCTGTAATTCCTCTTGGGCGGTTCAGGTTTTGATATACCCTGGAGAGACCGGAAGTTCTTCCGCTATTACTGGTCATCAGCGGGTTCAAGCCCCAGCGTTTCGCCTTTCATAGTTGCAGGAACTCCTTTGGTCATCCATACAGGAGCAGGTGCATCCAAGAGATAATGGTCAAAGAACTGCTGCATGCGAATGGCGAAGTCTCTCCTGTTGGGGTACTTTGACAGCCCATGTCCCTCCCCATTGTAATTGAGCATCCAGACCGGTTTCTGTAAGCGTCGCAAGGCCACAAAAAATTCAATGCCCTGATACCACGGCACAGCACCATCATCATCATTGTGGAGCATAAGGACCGGGGTTTTGATCTTATCAGCCTGGAATAATGGCGAGTTATCAAGATACCTGAGTGGAGTTTCCCAAAGGGATCCTCCAATCCGGCTTTGGGTGCGCTCATATTGAAACATGCGACTCATTCCACTAGCCCAACGGATTCCGCCATAGGCACTCGTCATATTGACAACCGGGGCACCCGCTTCCGCAGCAGCAAACAGATCCGATTCTGTGATCATATAGGCAATCTGATATCCTCCCCAGCTGTGTCCCTGCACCCCAACGCGATCTGGATCCACGAAGCCCTGATTAATGAGCATGGTTACGCCGGGAACGACTGCATTCAGTGCGCTCTCTCCTGGGTAGCCCACTTTATATGGAATGTCCGGCACGAAGACGACATACCCGCGGCTGACATAGAAGGAAAAACTGATCGAAGAACGTGCAGTGGTGGGTGGCCGGTACTGGTGTAGGCCGTTGGACATCTTTTCATAAAAGTACACCATCATCGGGTATTTTTGAGATGCATCAAACCCATCCGGCTTGAATAGCATCCCTGTCAGTGGGATGCCATCCAGGGAGGTCCAATGGACAAGCTCGGCAGTGCCCCAGCTGTAGTCCGATTGCTGGGGGTTGACATCGCTCACCTGCGTCATATCAGACAGATCCAGACTGCTCGTCCAAAGATCTCTGGATTCGGTGAAGCTCTCTTGTGTAAAGAGCAATTGGTCAGCGTCCTCAGCCTTGTCCAAAGAGCCAAAACGCTTATCCATCATGACTAGCTCCTCTGGATACTCATCTGAATCAATATGACCCCGGTAGAACCCTGAGGCTTTCGTTTCCATATTGAAGGCTGAGAGCATGAGTTCATCCGAAATAGACTCTTCATCACGGTCAAGCCCAACATAACGGAATTGAAGGTCCTGTTCGCGGCCCAAACCGCCAGTGACATTGCGGGGCGCAGATACATCGGAAGGATTGACTGCCCATATGTCGTGCCGATCATAAAACAAGAACTCGCGATCATCCGCACTCCAACCCGCACTGCCGTACGGATTGGGAGCATAAGGCCAGTCGTGAATTTCATTGTGAATCGGTACCTCTATCGACGCAGTCAGATTGATCTGCTGACCGCCTTCAGTGGGTAGCGTCATCCAGCTTAATTCATCGCGGTCCCACCATGTGACATAGCCCGCATCTGGGGAAAGGGATGGGAGATACTGTACCCCCTCAAGGACTAATGTACTTGTGCCATCAAGTACATTGGCCACGTAGGCATCGTAGGCTCTGGGGGAATCCCAACTGATCTGCTGCTGATAGGGCAGGTTTGACCAGCCGAGCGCAATGTTTGCATCCCCGTCTGACCCCACGGATACATTCGGCATCGCTTTGTGTGCCAGTTGGATGATCTGTTCTGTATCCAGATGCAGGACTGCCAAGTAAGAGCGCTCTTTTTCCCGCTCCATATTCACCAGCTGCATGGGCTGCAAAAGCGGATCCCGCCAGTTCCAGATGTCTAGGACGGGCGTTTCTTCTTCGTCAACATCTTCCTCTTCGGCCGCCGGTTTTGGCGCCGTGCCAAAGTAGAGTCGGTCGCCACTTTCTGAAAACGACGGATCTCTGTCGGGGCTGATCCACCAGCCTTCAGCGAGAGCGTCACTGGTTGCGGTGGCAACTGCACGAGCACTATCGGTGCCCACCCGCCAATAATAGAGTGCGTACTCCGCAGGGTCCATTGCATGTCCCTCACGGCTGGACAGAAACGCCAGCTGGTCTCCTGCCTCATCGAACGTCAAACGCTCATATGCACCTCCACCAGAGAGAAGCGTGTCTACTGCACCAGAGGAAAGATCTACCCGGACCAGTCCGGTGTCCAGCGAGTCATTTCCCTCAAAAGTGTACACCAAATGTGCACCGTTTGCGGAGAGTAGGTACTCCTGAACATGTGCAAAGCTGGTCACACTTGTGGTTCCAAAATCATGTACGTGGAGCATGCTGCCTTTGCCAGTAGAATCTGCTTCCGTCTCTTCCGAGAGATATGCCACTACATTGGTGAATTCATCCGGGACTTCAAATGAGCGCACATGGGGTACATGATGGGATACTCCGGTTCCGAGGTCTAGAATACCGAGGGTATCCTTTGGCATTTCATCCTCGTCAAGATCTGCTCTACGGGCAGCACGCAGTGTATCGTCAGGAGGAGTAATCAGGTATACCACATACTGGGAATTGTGCGTAAACTGGGCAGCGTTCCCCCTCGGGATCTTGTACAGTTCATCGTCTGTGAGACTACGGATCTCAAGCGTTCCATCTCCCTTTTCCGGGCTGTATTCGTAGAAACTCCACCGACCATCATATGAAATTTCCCGGTCAGAGATACTATTCCAGATTTCGTAGACATCGTGGTCCAGAGCCCTTTTCTGAGCATAGGTGCTCATGCAGAGTAAGGAAAGCATTAGTAGAGAAAAATAGATGCGGTACATTTGATTCGTAGTGTTGAGTGAATTCGTGCAAGCCTACTGACTTACGTGGTTTCCGTCCCAGGTCTGTCCACGGGGGTATGATCCCAGGATGCGTAGATCTGTGGTGATTTCGCCAAGATGCTCAAGAGCTCGCTGAAGCACAGGATCCGCGGTGTCTCCTTCAACATCCAGATAAAACAGGTAATCGCCGGGATGGCCGATCAGTGGGCGGCTTTCCACCTTGTACAGGTCCAGATCACGCAGAAAAAATACGCTGAGGCTCTTAAATAGAGCACCAGGTACGGTTTGTTTTAGTGCAAACACGATTGAGGTCTTAAGTGAAGTTTCTGCGGAGATGTATTTCTCAGCATTTTCTGGTGCTAAAGCCAGAAACCGTGTGTAATTGAGGGCATGACTCTGCAGGTCGGTTGCCAGAACCTCCAAGCCGTACTCCTGAGCAGCCCGTACAGGTCCGATCGCAGCACCTGTAAGGTTGTCTTCCGCCGCAATCAATTTTGCGGCACCTGCGGTATCGTAGGTGGGGACAACCTCACTCCAACCAAGCTTTTCCTTCAGAAATGTCTGACACTGCCCGAGGGCCTGTGGATGAGAAAGAACGCGCTGAATGTCCTCAACCCGGGCACCAGGCTTGGCCATCAGAAAATGGCGGATGCGAAGTTTTACTTCTCCTTCAATCCTGACCTGGTGCGCACGCAAAAGGTCATAGTTGATATGAACACTACCAAAGAGAGAATTCTCAATCGGAACGATCCCCCGCGAAACTGTCTGGGCTTCAACCGCCATAAATACATCTTCCATCGCAGGCAGTGGAACCACACTGCAACCAGGATATAGGCGTCCTGCTGCCTCCTCACTGAATGCACCAATTTCTCCTTGAAAAGCAACCTTCATGTCTACATGTGTTCGGGGGCGCTGATCCCCAGAATGGAGAGTCCATTACGGAGTGTAATACTGGTAGCCTGCGCAAGGGCCATGCGCGCCATTGCAATCTTTTCTTCCTCCCCAAGAATACGGCACGAGTGATAAAACTGGGTAAATGCCTCTGCAACACCACGCAGATAGGTTGCGAGCCGATGTGGTTCGCACGTCTCGGCACAATTGGACACTGCCCGCGGAAAGTCAATGATCCCTTTGATCAAAGCGATTTCGGATTCATGTATGAGTAGATCCAGGCTGGACGGGTCGGGGTCCGGTGCAAGATTGAGGCCAGCTGCTTTCCTCAGGATGGAGCAAATTCGTGCATGGGCATACTGAAGATAGAAAACAGGATTCTTATCACTAGCTTCCCGTGCCAAGTCAATGTCAAATTCCAGGTGTTTCTGGGCGGATCGCATGACAAAGAAATACCGCGTCACATCGGGCGACACTTCATCCATGAGCTCATCCAGCGTAATAAAATTTGCCTTGCGAGTACTCATCTTTACTTCCTCGCCGCCGCGTATCAGGGTCACAAACTGGTAGATAATCACCTTGACACGGCGTGAGTCAAATCCCAGCACATCCAGGCCACGCAGGATGTCAGGATACGTACCAATATGGTCAGCTCCAAATATATTGACCAGAAGATCGAATCCCCGTTCCATCTTGTCAACGTGATAAGCGATGTCAGGCAAACGATATGTTGGTTCACCGGTCCGTTTCACCAGTACTGTATCCGATTCTTTCCCGAGACTGGAGGTCTTGAACCATGTCGCACCATCCTGCTCATAAACCATGTCACTTGCTCGCAGGGCGTCTAGGGTACTGGTCACCGCCCCCGTCTCATAGAGACTTTTTTCGTTGAAATAGTTGTCCATTGAGACCCCGAGGTGCTCAAGTGTGGTACGAATTTCAGAAAAGATGGCGGACTTGGCGGCACGTTCAAAAACATCGTCGTTCTCACTGTCCAACAGGTCAATTCCGTGCTTCTGTACCAGTTCGCGGGCAATCGTCGTAATGTAGGCGCCAAGGTAACCGTCTTCAGGGAAGGAGTCCGCGACGATGATGGGCTCGTCGCCCGTGTCCTCCAGTTGTTTTGATTCATAGCTTTGCCGGTGCTTGATGGCACGGGGCAGGTCTGCAAA
Organism: Rhodothermaceae bacterium; assembly: GCA_009838195.1. Classification (NCBI taxonomy): domain Bacteria; kingdom Pseudomonadati; phylum Rhodothermota; class Rhodothermia; order Rhodothermales; family Rhodothermaceae; species Rhodothermaceae bacterium. The sequence continues at coordinate 22,051 of VXSC01000027.1, forward strand.
CGGCTGGTCTTCCTCAGCGACCACCTCCTCGTATCGGCTTCGTAGTGAAGCACCCAGGACACGCATTTGGCGTCCAGCATCATTGAAGTAGTATTCGCGCGTGACGCGATAGCCAACCCATTCCAACAGGCTTGCAAGGGTATCTCCTAGAACGGCATTCCGGCCATGTCCCACCGTCAATGGTCCTGTCGGGTTTGCACTGACAAACTCTACCAGTGCATGCTTGTCCTTGCCCGCATCGGAACGTCCAAAATCAACCCCCTGGTGCAGGCAGGATCCAAGCTCACGGTACAGGTACCGGTTGGAGCACTTGAAATTAATAAATCCGCCTCCTGCAACCGAGACCGAGTCTACGTAGAAGGGATCATGTTCATCTGCCATGAACGCGGTAACGATCTCTTCCGCGATCATCCGTGGCGGGCGACGCAAATGCCGGGCAAGCTTCATCGCACAGTTTGTGGCAAGATCTCCATGGTCGGGGTTTGCGGGGACCGACAGCTCCGGCACAAAATCTGCCGGCACAGACGGAATGGATGTCAATATGCGCTGAAGCGCTGCCCTGAGATAGTCTTTCATATTACGCCTTTAGTGACCACCTCCATTTGAATGGCGAGAGATCCACGGGAGGAGGCTTATCCAGAGCCAGAGCTGCCAAGGATTCACCAACTGCAGAACTGGCTTTGAACCCATGGCCGGAGCAGGCACTTCCTACGATAACGTGCTCGTCATCCCCATACATACGGTCTATGAGATAGTGTTTGTCCGGCGTATTTGAATAGATGCAAACGGTCGTTTTTCGGCACACGCCCGCCGCCTCCGGCATGATTCTCTCCAAGACATTGCGTGTGTGGGCTTCATCTTCCAGCCCGGCCTTTCGGTTGATCTCTTTTGGGTGTGTGACAACTTGGCCTGCATGATGTAGACCTACTTTGATCCCGCTGCCCAGATCGGGACAGCCATAGCTCTTTAACCCGGTCGCATCCTCCAGAATAAATGGCGGGCACTGCGCTGGCTTGAAGTGTGAGCCGGTCGGTGTGAACCAGGAATTTGTGACACGCTCAATCATAAGGGGTACAGGTGCAAAGTCACGCATCCAACTCCCAGCCGTCAGAATCACCCGCGATGCTTCAAAGGTATCCAGGTCCGTTTTCACGATGACGCGGCTCTGTTGGACGTAGCAGGACAGGACGGGTGTCCCAAACCGACATTGGGCCCCGTGCATTGCAGCTCTTCGAAGATGAGTGCGCACGCAGAGTTCGGGCTGGATGTAGCCCGCTTCTAGATCAACGAGTGCAACCTGATCTGATTGGAGGCGATATCCAGGATAGCGTTGGTTCACTTCGTCGGAGGATAACAGCAGATGCCGGATGTTACCGGCGATGGCGGTTTTTTGTGCAGCACGAACCATTTCACTGTCGGGTTGGCCAATATTGAGACATCCCCCTAGGTACATGAGTTTTGTTGCAGATATGTTTTCCAGTTCAGACCACAATGTGTAGGCCCGGTTGAGCAGTGGCAGATATTGTGGCCCCTCGGAATAGCTTTTTCGTATAATTCGGCTCTCGCTGTGCGTTGAGCCATGCGTATGCGGGCAGACAAAGCGATCAATCCCCAGTACGGTAGCTCCCGTTCGGGCGACATGAAACAATGCTGCACTGCCAGCTGCTCCCAATCCAATCACGATGATGTCAAAATGAGGTGAACTCAATAGTCTACACGTAGAGTGAAAATTCAGCCCGTCTCATGTAACACGCCAAAGCCAGGCCCAAGAGTGTGGTATTGGTTAAGAGAGCCGAGCCGCCATAGGACAGGAAGGGCAATGGAATGCCGATCACAGGCAGCAAGCCCAGCACCATGCCGATATTCACGCATACATGAATCAAAAATATTCCCGCAACTCCAGCAACAACAAGGTTTCCGAAGGGGTGGTCAATCGCTCTTGCCAGCCAGAGCAAACGGAGCATCAGTGCAGCAAAGAGTAATAAGACCAGGATCCCGCCAACAAACCCCCATTCCTCGCCAATGACGGAGAATACAAAGTCTGTAGATTGTTCGGGGATATAGCGGCCTTGTGTTTGGGTACCCTGTCGAAATCCCAACCCAAACCATCCACCTGATCCGAGCGCTGCTTTCGATTGCACGAGGTGGAAACCGACATTGGCCCGGTACTCATCCGCTTCGGGATTGGAAAAAGAGACAATACGGGCAACCTGATGCGGTTGCAGCACATACTGCAGTGCAAAGTTGGCGACGCCGATGGTCATTGCGCTGGCGATCACCCCAGCGGCCACCCAGCTGCGGCTATGTGTTCCATACCATGCGATAATCCCAACCAGAACCGTAAACCCTAAAGCAACCGGCCAGCTGAGGATTGTCAGGTACCCTGCAACTGGGAAGAGGATCAAGAGTCCGACAATTCTGAGGGGAACCCCGCCGCAGAGCGCAAGGACGGGTATAAGGCCCACAAATACAAGTGCGGTTCCAAGGTCATTCTGGAGAATAATCAACAGGGCCGGCAGGATAAGAGCTCCGGCAGCAATCGCCGCTGTAGGCAGGATTGATTTCTCCTTCCTGCGGGATGCCAAAACAAAAGCAGCCATAAGCAGTCCTCCAACTTTTGCCAACTCGGAGGACTGAAAGCCGATCGGCCCAAAGTAGACCCATGAACGTGCTCCACCCACTTCATGGCCAATCACGAGAGCCAGGATCAAAAATCCGATGGTTGCCAAGTAAATCAACGGGACCATTCGAACCAATAGACGCATTGGCACCGATAGAATGGTCACGAGCGCAACGGTAGAGATCATCAGCCAGAGACGCTGTCGCCCGAAACTGTTCTGGACTGTGGTCAGCAAAAATTCCTGTGCCTCTCCGTGGGTAGAGCTATAAATTGCAACCAGTCCACAGGCACACAGGGCAATCCAGATTAACAGAGTTGAGATATCAAGATTTCGATACCACCGGCGCATGAATTATTCGGCTGCTTGTGTCAGTGACTCGCTGGTTGCTGACAGGGCACGCCCCATTCGGATATCCGTTTGCCAGGAGGGGGGCACGTCTCCCTTGAGATACATCTCTGCAAGCAGGCTGGCAATCGGGGCCGCACATTGACTTCCGTTCCCGGTATTTTCACATTGGACAGCCAGAGCAATCTGGGGATTATCAAATGGCGCAAACATGATGAAGACCGAGTGATCCTTAAAGTTGCCGGGAGCCTGGGCCGTTCCGGTTTTTCCCGCACTCTGAATCCCGGGAATCTGTGAAGCGCGTGCAGTGCCCGCCTCCATGACCAGGCGCATCCCTTCGCGGACCAGGTTTACGTAGGCCGTGTCAATTCCCAAGTGAATGGGATCGGAAATGTCGGGCAGTTCCACCCGTTTATTTGTTTCGGGCTCAACCAGGTGAGAAACCATGTGGGGCGCGTACAGCGTTCCCCCGTTGGCCAGCGCAGCTACATACCGGGCCAATTGAAATGGAGTAACTCCCATATCTCCCTGTCCGACGCCGAGGTTCATGATTGCTACCGTTCCCCAGTATCTCCCGGTTTGCTCGAAGTAGGCAGAATCGGGGATTAATCCAGGAGTCTGTTCTAGCAGGTCCGTAGGAGATTCTACTCCGAAGCCAAAGCGGTTCGCATGCTTTTTGAAGACCTCGAGATCCATCCTCCGGGCTAATTCAAAAAAGAATGTATTACATGAATTCTTTAAGGCCTCGACAACGTTTTGGTGGCCTCGTGCCTCCATGCACCGAAAAAAGCGGCCCTGACCGAATGGGTGGTATCCAGGACAATAAATCGTTTCATCGGCTCCCTCAAGGAGCCCTTCCGACAACCCCAATAGTGCCATAAACGGTTTCCAGGTTGATCCTGGGGGCATCAAATTCATCGTAGCCCGATTGTAAAGAGGGTCTTCATGATGGTTGAGCAGAGCTTGCCAGGCTTCGCGTTGGATTCCCTGACTGAGCGATTCAAGCGGGTAATCCGGTTTGCTAACCAGTGCGATTATGCCACCGTCATTGGGATCCAGGGCGACCACCGCTCCGCGTTTGTTGACAAACAGAGACTCAGCGAATTCCTGAACACGATGATCCAGGGTGAGATGAAGATCATAATTCCCTCGTGGTGGCTGATCTCCCTGGCCCTGCGCGTAAGACATGATCTCGAGACCGTATACATTTACCCAGCGGCGGGCGACACCGGGGATTCCTCGGAGCCATGGCTCATATCCCTCCTCAATACCGGTCCGCCCCCGAAAATCTCCCTGACGGTAGAGTGAAGAGTCAGATTCATGGTCGATGGCATTCAGCTCTTCCCGGTTGATTTCTCCGATATATCCCAGAGCGTGCGAAGCCCGGGCGTTTGTAGGGTAACGTCTTTGCTGTTTGATTTCCCACCCAACACCAGGAAGCAGGTAAACATCTTCAAGGACACGGCTGTACTGTGCAAATGAAACATTCGAAAAAGAAGGGTACAGTCGATAAGGATTATAGTCCTGCGCTTCCTGCAGGCGCAGTGTTACAACGGAGTCGGGGATTTCCAGGTGTTTTGCCAGTAGTGGTATGCGGGTTTGGTCGAAGTATCTCGGTGCAAGGGAGATCGTATAGGTCGGCGTATTGTGGACTATAAGGGTCCCGTTACGGTCATAGACCAGTCCGCGAGCGGGAAGTACACGTATGTCACGCAGTGCGTTACCACGTGCGATTTCTGAGAGGTCCTGACGCTCGGCTACCTGTAGCCGAAAAAGTTGGAGGCTCAGTACCGACAGCACGAAAACAACTGCACAACAAAAGAGGGTGAATCGGTTTTTTGTCAACGCCGTGGTATGATTATTGTCAGTATTTTGGGTGCAGGAGCGTTTTTGGGGAACCGCCTGCCAACCTAAGCCTATTATACTACCCGGTAGGGGTGTCAAACGGCTTTCGTATACATAAAATTAACGATCAGCGGAATAACTCCATGAGAAATGTCTTGAAGATCACGGCGTTCATCGTTCTACAGGTTCTTGTCGGGGTCTCCCCTGTACTGGCACAGCAGTTCGGGCGCAATAAAGTCCAATACGATCGATTCGAGTTCAGGAGTTTTCAGACTCCCCACTTTGAATTCTACTTTTACCCGGAAGCAAAGGATGCGGTTGCGGATGCGTCCCGTATGGGGGAACGGTGGTATCGCCGGCATTCCCGAACCTTCTTACGCGATTTCCATGAACGCAAACCGATCATTTTTTATGCCAACGATGCCGATTTTCAGCAGACCAATGTAATCGGAGGACATATAGGTCAGGGTACTGGAGGGGTGACCGAAAGCCTGAAAGAGAGGGTGGTTATGCCACTCACAGGAATTTACGAGGAGACGGACCATGTACTGGGGCACGAGTTGGTGCACAGTTTCCAATATGATATTGGGCTGTCGCGCGGAGACAGCTCCCGGTTTGCCCTTCAACTTCTTCCGCTTTGGCTTGTGGAAGGGATGGCAGAGTATCTGTCAGTGGGACGTGAAGATGCACATACGGCCATGTGGATGCGTGATGCAGCTTTGCGGGATGATTTGCCGACTATTGAGGACATGACCCGGAGCAATAAGTACTTCCCGTACCGGTATGGACAGGCCTACCTAGCGTACATCGGAGGTAAATATGGCGATGCCGCGGTCACGAATCTTTTCAAGTTAGGTGGGCGCGTAGGGGTTGACTCCGCGTTTGTGTATACAATTGGGATTACGGCTGATTCGCTTTCAGTCGAATGGGCACAGGCGATCCAAGAGGCATACCTGCCCCTGATGGAGTCACGTACGCATCCAGACAGTGCAGGAACTGCCATCCTTTCGGAAGAGCTCAGTGGTGGTGCCCTGAACCTTTCCCCTTCTGTGAGCCCGGATGGGCAGTATATCGCATACCTAAGTGAAAGGGATATTTTCAATATCAATCTGTTCATTGCAGATGCAGCAACAGGAGAAACCATCCGCAAACTTCAGTCAACCAACACGAATCCCCATTTTGACAATATCCGCTTTATCAGTTCCGCAGGCTCCTGGTCTCCTGATGGGAAACAATTTGCATTTGTAACCTTCGTTCAGGGAGACAATGAGATTTCGATATGGGATCTGGATAGTGGTGCAATTGAACGACGGATCAGTGTGGGTGGGGTAAGTGCGCTCAGCAACCCTGCGTGGTCACCAGATGGTCGATCCATTGCATTCTCGGGAATTGATGGCGGAATCAGCGACCTGTACATATATGATATAGAGAGTCAGCAGGCTCGACAGATTACCAGTGACCGGTTTGCTGACCTACAGCCAGCGTGGTCACCAGATGGGCGGACGATTGCAGTAGTCACAGATCGAGGGCCGGAGGGGACAAATTTTGAAACCCTGGAGTATGCCGACACCCGTATTTCATTGATTGATCTCGAAAGTGGTACACACAGTACCCTGCGTCCTTTTGTGAACGGGAAACACATCAATCCACAATTCTCGCCGAACGGACAGAGTTTGTATTTCGTGAGTGATCAGGATGGATTTTCTGATATTTATCGGTACGATTTACGTGAAGAGGCTACGTACCGTGTGACAAATTTAAAAACGGGGGTCAGCGGGATTACAGCGCTTTCGCCTACGATGAGTGTAGCCTCTCAGAATGGACGGGTTGTTTACTCTGTCTTTTATGACGGCGGATACTCAGTCTTTGGACTTGAGGAGGATGAAGCGATGGGAAACCTCGTCGAAAGTAGTGTACCGTCCCAAGCCAGTATTCTGCCGCCCCAAAGTGCGGCGAATGAGGGGCTGGTTGAAAATTATCTGGATGACCCTTTGACCGGGCTGCCAGAGCCTCGTACCACGGTTGAAAAGATATATGATTCACGCCTGCGTCTAGATTACGTTGCGCCTCCGTCCATTGGCGTATCTGTAGGGGGGTATTACGGGGGTGGTGCTTCTGGGGGCGTTGGGTTTTATTTCAGCGATATGTTGGGGAATCGGAATTTGGCGGTTGTGGCGCAGGCGAACGGGACTTTCCGGGATATAGGGGGGATGGTTCAGTACATGAATCGTGGTCGACGGTTTAATTATGGTGGTCTGGTCGCCCATATTCCGTACCTGTATGGCATCCCGCGACAGGGCTTCAATCAGTTTGGACAGTTTGTTGTCCAGGATTTACGGCAGCGGATTTATTTGGATCAGGTTCGTGGAATTGGTTCGTATCCTTTTTCAACGACCCGTCGTCTGGAGGTTTTCGGGGGATTCACCCGCTACGGGTTTGATATTCAGGCCTACACATACACATATACGCCGTTTGGGATTCAGAGAGAGCGCAGGAATGCAGATAAGTGCAGCAACCTGACGCCCGAGGAGCGACAAACCGTGTGGGCGTGCGAGCCAGACGGGTTCTATTACTTCGATGCGGGTTTGGCCTACGTTGGGGACTTCAGCAATTTCGGCTTTACGTCACCTTCCCAGGGGGGACGGTACCGGCTTGAGGTTGTCCCTCGCTTTGGGACGGACAATTTCGTCAGTGTATTAGTTGATTATCGGCGCTACTTCTTCTATGAGCCGGTTACGTTTGCGGTTCGGGGCATGCTCGCAGGAAATTTCGGGGGTGATCAGGATCAGATTTTTTCACGGGAGTACCTCTATTATCCATACCATCGGGGCTTCGTTCGCGGATACAATTATAGTTCTTTTGATTTTGCGGAAGAATGTCAAGATATCACCTGTTCGGTATTCGCGCGCCTCTATGGGACGCGAACGGCGATGGCAAGCGCTGAGATCCGTCTGCCATTATTTGGAACGGAGGCGCTGGGGCTGTTCAACTTCCCCTATCTACCACTAGAATTGGTCGGCTTTGTTGATGCAGGGATGGCTTGGAATCAAGGAGATGATCCACTCAAAATGCTCAAGTTCGAGCAGGATACGGTGGAGCGTGTGCCGGTGGTCAGTGTAGGCCCATCGGCTCGATTCAATCTGCTAGGTTATATAATCTTTGAGATCTACTACGCGTACCCATTCCAGCGGCCGGATAAGGGGGCACATTTTGGATTCCAGTTACTACCTGGCTGGTAACGTAGTGTGAGATGGATTCCATTCTGCTGCGCCGACTCTTCGGGCTGGATCCTGAATTAGCTCACCGGTTAGGTTTTAGTGCCGCATGGCTTGCAGACCGGATTGCGCCGGCGTATTTGGAGAAGACATTTGGGTTTGATGACCCCATCCTTCATCAAGAGGTATGGGGGTTGGGTTTTCCCAATCCGATTGGTCTAGCTGCAGGATGTGACAAGAATGCTTTACTGGTCTCATTTTGGGACAGGCTGGGGTTTGGCCACGCAGAGATAGGTTCGGTTACAGTGAACCGTTCACCCGGGAATTCGAGGCCGCGGTTGTTTCGCCTCCCGGAAGATCGTGCGATCATCAACCGATTGGGACTTCCCAGCAAGGGTTCGCGCCGGGTTGCCCAGCGTTTATCCCGCTGCTCTGCAGTTAAAATGCCGATTGGCGTGAGTATTGCCAGAGTAGATGGAAGCTCACCGGCCATTGAGGATTACTGCCAGTGTGCTTTGCGGTTTTTGCCGTATGCCGATTACTTGACGATCAACATCTCGTGTCCCAATACTGTAGACGGGAAGAGCTTCGAAGCACCGGAGCACCTGGATTCACTCTTGGATGCTCTGATGGATCAGGTGGGGAACCATGTTCCAGTCCTGATGAAGCTCTCCCCTCCAGATACCCCAAAGGTGATCTATGACAGCCGGACGGATGCACTCCTAAAGATCGCGGTCCACCATGGAGTGAATGGGTTTGTCGTGACAAATACAGCCAAGGACCGTCTTGGGCTCGTGACCGACAAGGAATCCCTAGATGCCATCGGTAACGGGGGACTCAGTGGCCCGCCCATCTATCCAAGGTCAGTTCAAATGGTCAGGTATGTTCGTTCCTGTGTTGGCCCCGATTATCCAATTATTGGAGTTGGGGGTATTTCCTCAGCGGAAGATGCCTATCAGATGATCCGTGCGGGTGCTAGTCTCCTGCAAATCTATACCGCACTCATCTATGAGGGGCCGAAGTTTGTCCAGAGTATAAAGCGAGGGTTGGTTCAGCGGCTGAAATCCAGTGGATACGCATCAATTGTATCTGCTGTAGGTACTGCACCGGGCATTGGCGAGTCTACAAGTGTTGCCGATTTGCCATTCATTCCCGGTGTTTGAGGTATGCGGATGCGTTTGTTGTTCAATTCACTGGGTTTCTGAGCAAAGGATTTCTGATTCCATGTCTTTTTACCATGCAGGCTGATATGATTCAATCATGGATCCGCCCTGTTTGCCGAATCGGTACGGTGAGTGTAGTCCACATTGATTTAGCTCTTGACGAGGCTCACGAGCGGCATGCAGTCAGTTGGCTTCATGAGCAGGAGCGGCAGCGTTGGCAGCGGTATCAAGTTGATCGTCCACGAAGGGAGTTTGCATTCTGCCGATCGGCACTGCGTTATCTGCTTTGCCAGCAACTTGGATGTAATAACTATGAGCTTTCGATTGCTACCGCAGATCACGGCAAACCATATGCTTTATTGCACGGGAAGCCAGTCTCCATCAGATTCAATGTGAGTCACAGTGACCCTCATGGACTGATTACGATTAGGGAGGGATTGCGTGTGGGGGTGGATGTGGAAGCGGGTTTACGCAAGAGAGATTTTGATGGGATTTCCGAAATGGTGTTTGGCCCGAATGAGCGGGAAGAGATCCTATCGGTCAAAGGCGCAAAAAAGGCGAGACTGTTTTTTAGATACTGGACGCTGAAAGAGGCGTTGCTCAAGGGACTCGGGACCGGATTATCCACCGATCTCACCAAGATTGAACTCCCCCAGAACGTCCGCCACGGGGCTCCAAGGGGAATCTTTCAATCCCCTAGCGATCCAGCTACCCACTGGCAGCTTCAGGATTTGAGCACCCAGCAGTACACCGCAGCAATTGCCTCCGAAATCGTCTCTTCCGATCCAAATTATACCTCGCATACTGAAACCTGAACCATCGGCATATCCAGAGTCCTTCCCTCTCCGCACATGAAATAATTCCACGATTTGTACTTTGATGGCGTTCCAAACCGTCACCCTCAGGGTTAATAATCGGCTTATGCATCCATGCGAGGGATTCTTGCAAGAGGTTCGTAGATATGCCTTTTTTCCGTAGCAACCCCTCTCAAAAAGGCGATACTTCTCAGCGTATCTTTCCTGGCTATTGGAATGCCGATGCCTTCCCCATTGCCGTGAGGTGGGTGCAGGGAGTTGAAGAGTACTCTGAGAACCTCATAAAGTCTGATGAGCTCTAAGGAGGCAGGGCAGTCGACTCTCCAAGGTTGCCCCTACAGGCAACTGATTGGTCCCAACATCCTCGCTGCCGACTGAACAGTTCAATTACATTCCACTCAGCAGATCTCTACGATCGCAGCAGATTAGGCTTTGAAAGCAGTAGGGCCATTTCGCGGAGCCCGATGACTTCGATTGATTCCCCTACCGGATAGCGGTCTTCGCCCGCATACACCACAAAGGTACGCTCTGGCTCAATATCACTAATGGCATTGTGGAATCCCTTGCCGAGACTTGGAGTGAGTGAGCGCTTGATTTCAATGACTATGGGCCGTTGGAATCCAGGAATCTCCAGTATAAGGTCAAGTTCAGCTCCCGCGGACGTTCGGTAAAAGCTGGCACGCGTTCTGGGATGAGCATCAGAAAGGAGATTCTCGATTACAAACCCTTCCCAACCAGCTCCGACGATGGGGTGTCCCACAAGGTCGTGTAACTGTTTGATACCCAACAGAGCATGTAACAGGCCGCTGTCACGGATGTAGATCTTGGGAGACTTGACAAGCCGCTTGCGGGTGTTGGCCGAATAGGGTGTAAGTCGCCGCACGAGGAGTAAGCGAGTCAGTACATCAATGTACTGTGACACTGAGGGGGCACTCATGGATAGGTTGCTCGCCAACCGCGCCACGTTCAGGATTCCCCCCTGGCTGTGAGCCAACATGATCCAGAGTCGTTCGAGGGTTTCAGTAGGTATTCGAACCTGCACAAATTCCGCCAAATCACGCTCCAGATATGTGCGAATGAAACTCTGGCGGAATACTAGGCTGTCGTCGTCATTGGCCGCGAGGTAACTGTCTGGAAAACCGCCGCGAACCCATAGAGAATCCTGAGCATTCGCGTTCGCTTCAAGGACGCTGAGAGGATTGAGAGACACAAATTCGATTCGCCCCGCTAGACTCTCCCCTGCCTGTTTAAGCAGGTCCATGGTTGCTGACCCGAGAAGGAGAAATCTTCCGGTTCTCCGGCCGCGCCGCCTCCCCTCGTCAATGAGACCACGTAATTCAGAAAATAGATCAGGCACTCGATGGATTTCGTCCAGAATCACAAGTCGATCTTCGTAATGACGCAAATACAACCTAGGGTCAATCAGCCGTGCCCGATCGCTGCCGGACTGTAGGTCAAGATATAGTGCTTCAGTCGTGCCTGCAATCTCCAAGGCCAGCGTAGTCTTACCCACCTGACGGGGCCCAAGCAATGCCGTGGCAGCCTGTCGATTCAGTGCTTTACGCACCTGTGGAAATGCGTTACGGGCCAACATCCTTGCAAATATGAAATTATCTTTTCGATTTGCAAGAATAAATGATTGATAATGTAAATTGTTTCCGTGTGTAGACAGGGAAATTGCACATTTCTCGACAATTGACGCACTTGAATTACGGGAGTCACCGGAGAACTTAACCAGTCTACCATGGCTGTGATTGCCGATGTCGGGGCCCCCTAATAATATTCATCACGACATGAATACAATGGAGAGGTGGTCAATCTTCGCTCTTCTCGTAAGCGTTAATGATTTCCTTGACGAGACGGTGGCGCACGACATCAATCTTGTTGAAGTATACAAAGCTGATGCCATTGATCTTCTGGAGGATGGACTCTGCCTCCAAGAGGCCACTTTGCCGCGAATCTTGAAGATCTATCTGTGTGAGATCCCCCGTCACGATGGCGCGGCTATTGATTCCGAGACGTGTCAGAAACATCTTCATTTGGATCGCCGTCGCATTTTGTGCTTCGTCCAGGATGACGTAGGAAGAATTCAATGTGCGTCCGCGCATAAAGGCCAGAGGCACGATTTCTATGACATGGTCAGCCATATGCGCGGAGAGCTTCTCAGCAGGTAGAAACTCTTCCAGAGCATCATAGAGCGGGCGCAGGTATGGATCAATCTTGTCCCGGAAATCCCCCGGTAGAAATCCAAGTCGCTCCCCTGCTTCCACGGCGGGTCGGCACAGGACAATGCGCTTCACCTGTCGTGCTTTTAGTGCTGCAACCGCCAGTGCTACGGCCAGATATGTCTTTCCGGTACCAGCCGGACCAATGGCAAATACAATATCGTTCTTGCGGGTAGCCTCCAGTAGCCGGGCCTGACCAGGGGTTTTCGTCCTGATCATGCCACCCGAAGACGTGTACAATACCACATCACCGATTCCCTTATTCGATGGACGTGGATTGGCAGTTGCCATTGCGAGGATGGTGTCAAGATCTCCTGAAGTCACAGACCCATTCCGGCCAGCAACGGATGCAAGTTCGGCAAACGCATGCTCAATCAAATCAAGCGAACCGCTTGGGCCACGAAGATGGATCTGATTTCCTCGGGCAGTGATCTGGATATTTGGGAAAGCAGACTCAATTCGCTTCAAGTGCACGTCGTGCGTGCCAAACAGTAGAAGAGGATCGGCCTGATCAAGCGTGAGAGTAGTTTCTGCCAATTGTTTGCGTTTGGTTCCAAATCAATACTCGGGGGTTCAACCGAGCAGGGTAATAAATGTGTCCGATGAAGCGTGCATTGATAGTTGAATTTACGAAAATGAATGGTGCCGGGAACGATTTTATCGTAGTGGATAACCGGTTTTATGAGTTTTCGGTTTCAGAACTCTCACAGATCGCTCAACAACTATGCCCAAGGCGGACTGGGATAGGAGCAGATGGAGTACTGGCACTGGCAACTGCTGAGCATCCAGATACAGATTATCGGATGATCTATGTCAATGCTGATGGCAGTGAAGGTACGATGTGCGGGAATGGAGCACGTTGTTTGGCCAAGTTTGCATTTGAGAGCGGGTTTCATAAGACCACCGTACACATGCAGACAGCTTCAGGGATCTGCGAGGTCCATGTCTCCAGAGATGCGCCGGTGCGCATATACTTGGAGGCCCCCCGGGATTACGATAGTTCTGTTGAACTGAACAAGGAGATCCCGGGAGCAATCACTTCAGTACATTATCTGTGGCCTGGAACAGAGCACCTCGTATGTTTTACGTCCGGTGTCGACCAACTGCCGGTAGAGCGATGGGGACAGCGACTGCGTCATGATCCTGTACTTCGGCCGGAAGGAGCGAATATCAATTTTGTTACGTTGGATCCTGAGTCACCAGACACAGGGATACATGTCCGGACCTACGAAAAGGGGGTAGAAGCAGAAACACTAGCCTGCGGAACCGGTGCAATCGCAAGCGTGGTCGCTGCACGAAAATCCGGACACATTTCATCAGATGTCTGCAATGTGCAGATGCTAGGGGGAACGCTGACGGTAGGCCTAGAAGAGGATCGTGTATACTTGGAGGGACCTGCTGAATTCGTCTATCGTGGTTCTATGGAGCTGGACATTCCCGAATAAAAGAAACTACATTTGGTCTGCCTGCGTAATGGCGGTGACTCAAAAAAAAACTTCCATAATATGAAACACGCACTGCCAATCATGAGCGGGTTGCTTATGATTTTGATTCTTGTAGCAGCCAGTGGCTGCAGAAGTAATCCGAATATTGAAGGTGCCAGACTTGACTTACGCAATAAAAATTATCAGCGTGCACTCACCAATATCAATAGAGCCTTGGAAAACGAGCCCAATAATTCAGAAGCATTTCTCCTAAAGGGAGATATCCTTTCTGAAATGCTCCCTGAGGTATCGGACGGCGCTGAGCGAACCGGGTATGTGGGAGAGCTGATTGGGGCTTACGCTCAGGCAGTGACACTGGCCCCAGAAAATAATGCACATGTGACAAGGCAGCGGTTCATTTTGTACGGTAATGAGTTCGCTCTGGCAATGGAGGCATATCAGGATGCAGATCAGTTGGGGGGACACGAGCGTGCAAACCAGTTCACGGCAGCAGCACGCCATTTTCGGAATGCTTCAATGATCATTCCAGATTCTGTGAGTGCACTCATTAATGAAGCCCATGCGTACTACAACGCTGGGCAGGCGCAAGAAGCCGCAGATGCCTATGAATCGGCAATTGCCTTGGGACATACAGATCGTGATCTATTTATTTATTTGGCACGGACATATGAGTTGATGGCGGTTGAGCTTGTTGATCCAGACGCACAACCCGGCTATTACCGTCAGATGGTCAGGACCCTACAAACAGCACGGCAGCATTACCCCGGCGATGGAGAGATTCGAAAGTTGCTGCTGAATGCATATGCAATGTCAGAGGTGACTGCGGAGGCGTTACCCTTTTTTGAAGAGATCTTTCCTGTGGAACAGGATAATCATATCTATCTCTATAATTATGGCACGTTGTTGTTGCATCAGGAAGATTATGAAGGTGCAATCAGGATGCTCTCAGGTGCAGTTGCACTGGACTCGTCCTATGTGAATGCCCTTTTTAATCTTGGAGCAGCCCATGTGAATCTCGGGGTTCAGGTTGACAAGAGTTTTCAGGCGGTAGAAGATTCGTTGCAAGGAAATGGCAGAAGGATTGCTCCAAGTGAAATTGAGCGACTGGAAGCACGAAAAGAAGCCATAGAACAGTCAAAATCGGAGCACTTCAGTCAGGCGATCACACACCTAGAGTCTGCCAGACGCCTACTCGAGAATGATTTATCAGACCTCGGCAGTGTTTGTCATGCGTTGTATCTGGCCTATGCACAGACCAACCAAAGATCTCGTGCAGAGGAGGCCAGCATCTGTGCTAGACAGTCGGGGCGTTAATTACCCACCAAATACTACCAAACCCATGCGTTTTGCAACGAGGGCCGTGCATGCCGGTCAAAAACCGGATGAGGCTACCGGTTCAGTCATGCCGCCGATCTATCAAACCGCCACCTACAGGCAGCCGCCCGCAGGCAGCACGACTGCGTATGAGTATGGACGGGCAGCAAACCCAACCCGGACGATGTTGGAGGAGAATCTCGCGAGCCTTGAAGGTGCAGCACATGGGATTGCTTTTGCCTCAGGGATGTCTGCAACCGACGCGATCTTGCGGGCGCTGCGCCCCGGAGATCATATTGTTGCCTCTGAAGATATGTATGGGGGGAATTATCGCTATTTGAAGCTTGTACTTGCTCCCATGGGAGTACAGGTAACCTTTACGGATTTGACCAGCATGGATGCAGTGATGCAATCACTGAGGCCTGCAACCAAGGTAGTCTGGATGGAATCTCCTACAAATCCCCTGATCCAGGTTATGGACATTCAAGCCATTGCCGCATGCGCTCATTCGGTAGATGCATCGGTCGTGGTAGATAACACGTTCGCTTCACCGTACCTGCAACAGCCGCTCTCTTTGGGTGCGGACCTAGTCCTTCATTCCACGACCAAGTATCTTGGAGGCCATTCTGATCTTGTCGGCGGTTTTGTGTGTACGAACAACGAAGAGTGGGCAGATCATTTACGTTTTCAGGTTAAGTGCGTCGGCGCGATCCCCGGTCCGATGGATTGTTTTCTAGTGCTCCGAGGTGCAAAAACCCTTCATGTCCGCATGGAACGCCATTGCTCCAATGCACAGGCGGTTGCGGCGTACCTTGATGGCCACCCGAAAGTCGCCCAGGTCAATTATCCGGGGCTGAAGTCAGATCCGGGACATGGCTTGGCAAAAAGGCAAATGCTGGATTTCGGGGGAATGTTGTCTGCCACACTCAGGACATCTTCATCGCACCAGACACGAGAGGTTTTGCATTCGCTGCGAGTCTTCACGTTTGCCGAGAGCCTTGGCGGGGTAGAAAGCCTGATCGGGCACCCTGCAACCATGTCGCACGGTGCCCTGACCCCGGGGGAACGTGCCAGCCTCGGAATAAGCGATCATCTGATTCGCTTATCCATTGGGGTTGAAGATTCCGAAGACTTGCTCGAGGACCTAGAACAGGCACTTGACAGGATATAGAATCTGCCTACACGGGCTGAGGTCTGTTTCTAATCCTCGAAGTGCAATGAGCTTTTGGAAACGGAGGAACCTTCCACCACCGGATGGTGAGGGTAGACGTTACTGCAGAGGCAGTAAATCGGTTCTCAGATCCTCAATTTCCGCAGATTCCCGAAGCGTAGTGATCCAGCCCTGGAGAACAAGGTTCCGCTGATCTCTGGTTAGATCAGCCAGCAGGTTATCGAGTTCGTCGTCAGAGATTTCAGGAGGTTCGCTGACTGCATTCGTTCGGATGACATAGGCTCCATTATCTCCGGTCAGTACCCCGGAATCTTCTCCGGCATCCAGTCCCAGAGCTGCGCCAACAAACCGATAGTCCCGTCCTAACCCACTGACAACAGGATTGTCGAAAGATACGCCCGAAGCAAGCTGTGGACTCAGTCCGAGAGCATCGGCAAGTCCATCAAATCCTCCCGAATTGTAGGCGGATTGCAACCGATTTATCTGATGGTCACGCTTCTTCTCCAGAAGCGCAAGCTGCCTCACCTGCACTTCGACCGTCTCCAGCGGCTCGTAGCCCGCAGATTCGATGCCAACGACATGTACGACCAGTGCAACTTCATTGAGTTCAATGACGGGGCTAATATCTCCAACGTCTGCGTCACGCAAGAATGCTTCAATCGAAAAACTTTGACCGAATCCTGGAATAGATGTCTGTCCGTCTTGGATCTGCAGGGACTCAATCGCAGTGCCACGCCGTTCGGCTTCACTCGTAAAATCACCTTCCTCTTCGGCGTAGTAGCGCAGATCTTCCAGGGATTCCTGGATATCGTTCAGCGTCGCAACGGATACATCGATGGCGTAAGCCAGCCGGGATAATTGGACATCCACGGGTGCCCGGTGTGTAACTTCAATCAGGTGGAATCCAAAGCTTGTCTCAATGGGACCGACCAAGGTTCCAATGTCTGCTCCAAAGGCAGCATCTTCAAAGGCTTCAACCATTCGGCCCGGTCCAAACCATCCAAGATCTCCACCATTCGAGCCACTCCCTGGATCGTCGCTCATCTCAATGGCGACCGCTTCGAAATCTTCTCCTGACTGGATCCTGCGCCGAATATCCTGTATGGAGGTCCGTGCGGCAGCAGGATCGTCATCAGAATTCACTAGGATGTGGCGTGCACGGACATGGTTCTCCTCGGCGTCACGCGTTGCTGCAACCTTGATCAGTTGTGCCTGACCATTTACGATAATCGGACCAATGATATCTCCCTCCTGGGGCACCGTGCCTTGTTCGAAGAGTGCGCTCAACTCAGCTGGTGACAAGGTGGAGCCACCGAGAAAATTATCTGACCAGTTCACCTCACTGGCAGACTGGGCAAGGAACAGTGAATCGTTATCGGTCTCTTCAAAGCCTTGACGCAGCCGCTCGATCTCTTGCATGATTGCAAGTGTGTCCCCCTGGGAGGGCAATCTAGAGAGCGATGCAATCTGAACAGAGTAGAGTCGTTCTCTAGCGTAATCTTCCCGGTTATCCGAGTAATACCGAGATACGTCACGGTCGGTAACTGCGACGAGGGAGTCCGGTACGTCTGCATACCTAAGGAAGAAAAATTCAACATCTGCACGTTTTTGCTCAAGCTCCCAGGTTGCTTTCGCATCCGCCTCTGATACGCGCACAGACGCTTCCAAAAGCTGATTCAGCCGCTGCTCACGGCGCTCATACCGAATAAATTGCTCTAGTTGGATGAGCATCGGTGTCTGAGCCGGGTCATCAATCACGTTTTGCAGGATCGCACGATTGATCCCCCCCTGGCCATCAGAAAAATTTTGCCGCACAATCCAATGGGGGTTCTCACCAACAATGAGTTCCCGAACCTCAGTGTCACTGACTGTCACACCAATCTCATCCATCATGTGTTCGCGCAGCCTGTCTTCCACCAGCGCATTGAACGCCCGTTCACGTTCAACCTCCAACTGCTGAGGTAGTACGTTTCCGTTATTGGCGCGTCTTACCTGTTCAAGCTGTGCTTCCAGCTGTTGGCTGTAAACCTCCCGGGTGATGGGATCACCATCAACTACAATCACTTTTCCGAGAGGGTCCGTGCCGATGGTGTCAAAAACACCGGAGTCTTGAAGTACCCAAAGACCACCAAAAGAAATGACGAGAATCCACAGGACGATGCCCGTGTTTTCCCGCATGCGATTCATTGTACCCATTGGGCGGATTACACGTTAGTTTGATACCATAGACGGTACTGAGTTCCAAGACGGAACTTCCAGAGAATCAGGCCGATGCGACGGG
Source organism: Rhodothermaceae bacterium (assembly GCA_009838195.1). NCBI lineage: Bacteria > Pseudomonadati > Rhodothermota > Rhodothermia > Rhodothermales > Rhodothermaceae > Rhodothermaceae bacterium. The sequence continues at coordinate 40,491 of VXSC01000027.1, forward strand.
ATCAACATGAACCATCTTGCGGTCTTTGCGTCCACTCGAGAACCGGATAATTCCCTCTGCACGAGCAAAGAGCGTGTCGTCTCCGCCCCTGCCGACATTTATGCCTGGGTGGATTCGCGTGCCTCTCTGACGCACAATAATACCCCCAGCCGAAATGTGCTGGCCGGCATATACCTTGACACCAAGCATCTTGGGCTTGGAGTCACGACCATTCTTAGTGGAGCCTAGTCCTTTCTTATGTGCCATAATAACTCTTGTCTATTTTCCAATGGAGAGCGATGAAATCCGGATCTGAGTGTACTGTTGTCGGTGGCCGCGCTTCACCTTATAACGCTTGCGGCGTTTTTTCTTGAAAACGACAATTTTATCTCCTCGGACATGCTGAATCACCTCTCCGACAACCTGTGCGCCGGCAACATGAGGGCGTCCAACCTTTATGTCGTCCTGATCAGCAACGAGAAGGACTTCGGGAAAATGAAGCGTATCCCCCTCTTTGGCCTCCGCCTCGTAGGGAATAAAAAGTGTATCTTCCTCGGCAACTCGGTATTGCTTTCCGCTAATATTGACAACTGCAAACATTGGTTCTGGTATAAGAGCGTCAACCCGACGCGCAAATTTTCGGTAGCCCGATGTTATGCTTTGACATTTAAGAGGTTCCCCAGTTTATTCAGATGATACTAACTGATCCATCTAGCGCAGAACAGGTGCGTGTCGGCAAGGTACTTTGCATCGGTCGCAACTACGCCGACCACGCCGCAGAAATGAATGCCTCAGTTCCGAAGCAGCCGATCATTTTTCTGAAGCCATCTACTGCGATTATACGCATGCCGGACTCAATTCGGCTCCCTTCGATGACCTCGGACGTGCACCATGAAGTGGAATTGGTTGCCATGATCGGACGCAGCGGCAGGGATATTCCGTTGAATCGCAGTCTTGAGTATGTGACGGCCTATGCGATCGGATTGGACATGACGGCACGGGATCTGCAATCTGAGGCAAAGAGGAAGGGCAAGCCCTGGAGTGTTGCGAAGGGGTTTGACACATTTGCTCCCCTTGGAGAACTAGTTTCCGCCGCTGAAATCGGCGATCCTCAACAGTTGAAGCTGACGTTGAATGTCAATGGTGTTACGAGACAGCATGGAGATACACAGGATATGATTTTCTCGGTTGCTCACCTGATCTCGTACTGCTCTCAAATCTTCACGTTGGAGCACGGTGACTTACTGTATACCGGTACTCCTGAAGGAGTTGGTCCGGTTGTGAAGGGGGATCAATTGGAAGCGATCTGTGATTCGCTGCCCCCGCTCACAGCTACGGTCCTTTAAGCGCCTGCTTGACCGCCAGGATGACTGTATCAATCTCCTGAATAGCGAGGTCCCGGTGGATTGTGGCTCTGATTGTATCGGTACCTACTGCCACCATCGCTATTGCCTGGTCACGGAGGCGTTTCAGCAGGATTTCGGTTGTGAGTTCTGCATCTGCGAGTGAGATTAGGACGATATTGGTCTCTGGAGTACGAACATGAATGGAGGGAAAAGCGGCCAAACCATCTGCCAGCTGCCGAGCATGCATATGATCCTGTTCAAGGTCGGGGAGATGATGTTCGATTGCGTAGAGACCGGCCGCAGCCAGAATACCTGTCTGACGCATTCCTGCCCCTAGCTCTTTTCGGCGCCGATGGGCGCGCCGAATCATTTTTTCCGTACCCGCAAACACGGATCCCACTGGAGCTCCCAATCCCTTGGAAAGGCATACCGTAACCGTATCAAAGGGGGCTGCATACTCCGTCATCGGGATTTGGGTGGCAACCGAAGCGTTCCACAATCTGGCACCATCGAGGTGGCATGCCAGCCCATTTTCGTGTGCACACGCAGCCAGCTCTTGTAATTCTGTAAGCGGATTCAGCAGTCCTCCGGCAATATTGAGTGTATTTTCCAGGCAGAGCAGAGTGGAATTTGATTCCCAGTAATGGCCGTGCCGCAACGCATCCAGAAGTTGGCGTTTACTAAACCGGCCGTCGTTTCCCTCGATGACATGTAGCGTAACTCCGCTTAAGCTGCTGGCGGCCCCGGACTCATAGTTAAAGATGTGGCTTTTTCGTTCAACGATCACTTCATCGCCGGGTCGGGTATGTACATGGATACCCAACTGGTTCCCCATCATCCCCGACGGGACAAAGAGAGCAGCTTCTTTGCCGAGCAGGTCCGCGACGGTGTTCTGGAGCGCCTTGACGGTCGGATCTTCTCCGAAGACATCGTCCCCCACTTCGGCTTGTACCATGGCACGGCGCATCCCCGCAGATGGGCGTGTCACCGTGTCACTGCGCAGGTCAATCATTGACCGTTTCGAGTGATCTCCAGAATCTTCACGTGCAATTCTCCTGCTGGTACATGGATGATCGCTTCTTCACCGACTCCCTTCCCAAGGAGTCCCTTTCCGATAGGACTAGTAATCGGAATTCGGCCGTTGGATATATCTGCCTCGGGAGCAGACACCAGCGTTACGACTTTTTCCTTGCCGGTTCGTGAGTTTCTGAAGCGTACGGTAGACAGGATCCGGGCCTTGGAGGCATCCACATCATCTTCGTCGAGAACACGGGCCTCCGCCAGGGTATTCTCCATTTGGGCGATACGTGCTTCAAGCTTTCCTTGGGCTTCCTTGGCTGCGTCATATTCGGCATTTTCTGAAAGGTCCCCATGTGCACGGGCTTCCGCGATTTCATTCGAGATGCGCTTGCGTTCCACCGTACGCGCGTGATGAATGTCTGCTTTGAGTTTATTAAGTGCTTTTTCAGTGAGATAAACGGGCATTACATACTTAGGTCATTATCATTACCATCCTACACGCCGCCTTCTGAGACTGTCAGGAGGCTCTTCTGACGTAATAGGGGTAAGCACTGAATCCTGGCCCACTAGGACGCGTCGTCCAACCCAGTAGGCTCCACTCCAGTACGGTTCATCCATACGTCCGATAGATACTCCATCTTCCGGCCAAGCATGTAGAAACTCCTGCGAGCCAAGGTAGATTCCCACATGTCTCGGCATGCTGGTTGGTCGGAAGAAAACAATATCACCCGGCATGAGGGAGGCGCGTTCAACTTCTTTGCCGAATCCTAGTTGCCGCGCCGTTGAGTGGGGAAAGGACAGCCCGAGAATTTGGTCAGCTACTGCCACAACAAGCCCGGGAGCATCGATTCCCGACCTGGAACTTCCGCCTTCCAAGTGCGGGGTTCCCTGCCAGGATACTGCAAAGGCACGCAATTCCGACTCGATGGCTGCGGAAGGTATGGCGGGGTTCACGGAAGAAACTGCCTGCAACGGCAAGGGCTCTTGTGTACGCAGTTGCTCGGTCTGAGAGCAACCCGCGAGGCAGACGCCGCAGAGAAGAACGTATGCACGCATGGGATGAATGATTTGGCGAACGGCTGGTGCAATTCTTGAACCTGGCTCAGAGGATCAATCCTAACCCCTCAATAGTACACGCAGAGGGCTAGTTCGGTTCATCATCTATTTTTACTATGCCATATCCAGAACATCTTGTATCTCCAATGCGCCAGGAACTCACCCGATTGGGTGTTGAGGAATTGCGAACGGCTGGGCAGGTGGCGAGTGCATTTGATATGACCCCCAATCAGACGATGCTCCTGGTGGTCAATTCTGTGTGTGGGTGCGCTGCAGCCATGGCGCGTCCTGCTGTTGGCTTGGCCATGCAGAATGAAACTCAGCCGGATCGGGCGGTAACGGTTTTCGCAGGGCAGGACCTTGAGGCGACGGCCTCTGCACGGGATTTTTTAGTTGGCATTCCTCCGTCGTCCCCGTTTATGGCCCTTATTAAGGGTGGGGAGGTCGTGTATGTTGTCGAGCGCAGACACATTGAAGGGCGCAGTGCCGAGGCAATTGCAATAGATTTAGTCCAGGCATTTGATCGGTTTTGCGGAACCGATGAGACCGCAGAAGACGGCCCTGAGAGTCCCGAAACGGTGGGCAGCTACGCCGAAAGTCCCATTTCGTCGTCATTTCGTTCCATCATCCGCTGATTCGAGCATTGGTCGTTTTACACAGATCAATGCAGGTCTTGATCGCTGGTTCTGAAGCTTTAGTGAGCTTGTCCGGCGACGTGTGTCCTGGTGGTTCGGGAGTTATAACCAAATAAGTACCGCAGAGTCACCTGAAACAACGAGCGGGTTCGGGCGCCTGCAGGGTGAGTGATGTGGGGGTGATTCAACACATTTCGCATTGTAGCACTTATGCGAAGTCGGTTTTCCCAGAATCTTTTTTGTGCTGTCAGGTGAAGGTGAACCGTACTAGGCAGTCGCATTGCATAAAACTCTGGGTTTTCTTCGGCGGCCCTCTCGAACGCATGCCATGCACTCGCACCAACGTATCGAAACCGCAGATCCAGGCTGAACCGATCATTGGGGTAGAACTCCCCTCGCATGCCCACCTGCAGACGATGATGCCATGCATCACGGAAGGTATGCATGCTTGACCACGGATATGCATACGTGCCGTAGATCTTGAGTGTGAGCTGCTGAGTCAGAGGATAATGAATCCGCAGATTCGTGCGGGCAATATTTCCCACGGTAGGCACGATACTGGTTACGGTTTGCAGGTGGGTTCGGGCTGAATCCAGCGTGAATTCGGTGAACGGACGCACAGAATCCGTGAATCTGCGCACTCCACCGCTGAGGTGCAGTTTGATCCTGTCTCCTGTTGTCCAGTCCAGATCGGCAGAATAAAGGGTTTCTCGTTTGGGTGAGCTTGGGAGTTGGTAACGGAACTCAGCACCTCCAAGGCCGTGCCCACGCATGATCCAATGAACAAAATTAATTCGGGAAGCCAACGCCCGCCGCCGGATCAGAAATCGTAAACCGATACCGCTTTCTTCATGCCGTGCATGCGTAAACCACTCGTAGCCCAGGATGCCGTTATCAAGTGCGAGCGCAGACATGACTTTCATCCTGAAGGCAGACGCAGGGCCAGTCTCGAAGATGGCGTCCAAGCGCAATGCACTAAGGCCGTCACGCTCGAGATTGGGCCCAAAGCGTCCATCGGCGAGCACCGCACTGGCTCCATACTCCAGCCTTGATGTGCGAAGAGAGGTGCGTGCATAGAGTTGTCTCTGCGTAAACTCAACGGACACAGACTCCGGGTTCGGTCGCGTAGTCAGGGCGGTTGAGTTGCCCGACAATAAATAGCTGAGTTTATTTCGGAAAAAAGATGCCGACGCATATGAGATCTCCTGATCTAAGGGAATCTCTCTTCCCATGAAGGGAAGAAATTTCAAGTCTTCCACTCGACTGGTGCCCGCGCTGATTCTGTGGCCAAGTAGCCGTGCACTGAGTCCTAGTGCCCGGTGAAGAATACGTGCATCTTTTTCGCCTTGATAGAGCTGGAGCACTCTCGGGTGAATGCGTGGGTCGGTTGCATGGTGTTCGTCCAAAGCTCCCGTAATCTGGACGAATTGATTTTCCGAGGCAATGGCCAGACTGCTATGGATCGTAGGGCCCGTGCGATCCACATTCGGCCCCCCAAAGTTCGTATATCGGTATGGGCCGGGATCACCAGTCTCGTTGCCCGCACTAAGCTGTCCGGCAAAGGTAATCCCGGTTTGGGGAACACATCGGGTAATCTGAATGGCACCGCCGGAAGCCAGAATTCCATGGATGACCACAGGATGCGCGTGCAGTTGTACTTCACAGATTTCCACAATCGTCAGAGGCAGTGCGTTGAGGCTCTGCTGGTTCAGTGCCTGTAGATTAATCGGTTGCCCGTCAATGAACAGACTCCAGTCAGGGCTGGCCTCCCAAGAAGTACCTAGCGGAGCAATCGTCCAGTGATATCCTTCAGTAGAACTGCCAACCCAGTCATCTGCGAGTTCCAGAATATCACTGAGCCGGGTGATTCCCGCTCTAACAAGATCATCCGCAGTCAGTACCTGGGCCGAGGTGCTGAAGATCCCAGATCCAAGTGCAATAAGGGCACAGAAACAGGTCTTCCACCAGCAACGCATTATTCCAGAAGGGTTTGCAGGAATATTCCTGTGTTTACCTGGAGACCAATCCCTGCGGAAATAAACCAAAGACGCATCAAGGGTCGAGTCTGAACGCGAAGGTACTCGGCCTGACCAAACAAAAACCATTTGCGACCAAGATCCAGTGAGGCCAATACTCCAATACTGCCGACAAAGTCGCTCTCACGTCTTTCTCCAGAATAGCTGGTGACGGATTCGTCAAATGACATCCGGTAATTCCCGAACCCAATTCCCGGCTTGAGTCTAATCCGAGTAGTCACTGGAATTTTAAGTCTCCAGCCAGAACTGATCCAGAGCGCTCCAAATCCAGGGGCTTCAGCGGCACCATTGAAGCGGTGAACTCCTAGGTTGACCTCCCAGTCCCCCGCATAAAATGGCGTGGCAGCAGATACTTTTACCCCGTTTGCAGGGTGCCAGTAATCGTGTAAAAGATTTCGACTCACATTTTGGGTTCCCTGAACACGGAGTTCCAATCTGCTGAAGGGAGCCTGTGCGAGACAATCAGCAGTGATCAACATCAGGGTCAGGGCGGCCAGAATGTGTCTCACGAATCCCAAAGCTTGATAGTCCTGTCAAGTGTGAGTAGGATCCCGGCGTTGATGAGTCCTACGAATCGATGTTGATTGTTACCGGACACATTAATGCCCCCATCTGCAGCAACCCACCACCAATGCACAGGTTGATACGTGAATCTCATGGATCCTCGGAAGGTAGGCTCTATGTCACCATCCAAGAGATTACGCACGGATTCTGTTTTTGCGGGGAATGGTTGGCGCATATCCCGCTCGCCCTGAAGCAACAGGTCCACCTTCGGCCCAAACCGTAATCCCCGAACCCGGTGATCCATGTAAAATTCAAGAGACAAAGACGTATGCACATAGTCGCTGAACTGAGTTGCCAGCCCCCGATTGAGATGGATATACTGCCCTTCAACCTGGGGTGCATTGTAGGCTCTTGAGGTGACGGTTTCCAGAGTCAACTTCAAGTCCGCTTTCGGCAAGGCATAAGCGGCAGAACCAGTCAAAACGAAGGTAATGGTCTCCGGCCCTGTATTCGCCTGTAGACGAATATCATCAACCATGAATTGTCCCTGAAGCGTGAGGCGTTTGAACTGTGCCCATAAGAGTCCTGCCAGAAAGCCATTATTATCATCATTTTTCGGAACGTTATCGACGACAAATGTGAATGGATTGACGGGGTTAAGATATTTCAGAGAGAGTGAAGCCCCTGGGCCTGAATAGATCGCAGATTCCATGAAGCTGAGCATGAATTTTCTGGTCGGACGGTAATCCCAGCGATGGGCAGCGTGGAATCTGCGGGTACTGCCGAATTTGACGGAATCGTCGGCTGCCCGCCCGGTATAGTATCGCCCGTCGACAGCACTGTCGAGTTCGCTCAGAATAGCAGTCACTGATGCACGATCGCCTCCAATTCGTAGGAATACCTGATCACGGCTGCGTGCGTTGCTACTGATTATCGTGGAGGCATCTCCAGAGGATCCCCAGTGCACGTCCCATCGGCCGATGTAGGCAGATAACCAGCGGTGATTCCAACCGACATAGGAATGTTCGCTTCGCGCCATCAGGCGCAGTCCAGCATCGATACCGTCTGGGTCCCGGTCATAATAGCGGCTGTGAAACAGGGACATTTCTGCCACCACAGGTCCGGCATCCAGGTAGCCGCTAGCCGCGGTGCCGTGCCAATAGAAATTGATTGCATCTCCTTGGGGGCGCACAGGGTCGATGCGGTCACTGTTGATCACATCTGTTCCCGCCATAAATGTATATCCGACCGCAACCTGATCGTCGGAGGTTGAAGGTGGCCGGAGCTTTTTCCGAAGTAGATCTACCCAGTGATGTTCTGAGCTGTTCAGCCTTGTAGTGTCTATTTGACTCAGTGCATCCCATATCTCTTTTCTTCGATAGGGCAGGGATGTTGGATTCAAGTCCAGTAAGTGTCCCCGGCGTTGAAGTCGCACAATATATTCGTAGGCATAGTCATTCGTAGGCAGGAGACGATTGCCCTGAGCCAGGACTGGACTGGCCGGCAGTGCAAACAGGCTGCTAAGCAACAGGCAAAGCAGTACAGAGTACAGGAATGAGTAGCGATACAAAAATGCCATCACGGTGAATTCATTCATACGCTTCATCCTCAGTCTTGGAAGCCCCCATCCCGTAGATGAACTGACCAGATCTCGGAGCATGATCTGGAATCAGGCAAAGGACAGTCAGGTCGTTCTCTGCGTACAACAGGGGCAAATTCGTGACGGTGCAAGGTTTATGCATCAATTCATTAGCTTAATGTGACCTCCAGAAGTGCGGAAACAGGGGTTTGAAGTACGTATTTCGCGGTCGAATCAATTCAGATAGTCCAAACTAAGCACTAAAGTTGTATTGTGTTCATGTCTGTACTCATGGTTTTTGATGATCTGGGTTGTTCCATGACTGCAGGGGTTGTATGGGTACGGGAGGTAGATTACTCATGTATAAGTGTTTACAAGGTTGCTTGATAGATGTCCCGCAAGCTTGAATTTATCGCTTTGCTGATTACGGATATCGTTGCCACAGTAGCCTCCTGTATTCTTTACTTACGGATCAGGTTTCCAGACAGTTTTGCGATCCTTGGATTTGAGGGCTCCGAAGGGCAGATGATCTACCCTTTGTATGCCTCGTTGGCCCTCGCCCTCTTTTGGATTGTCATGCTCCTGTTCGCCGGGATGTACCGCGAACGACATGCGGCCAGTCGGATTGATGAAATTGTATCATTAGCGAAGGTAATTACGGTCGGAGTACTGATTCTTGTCTTCAGTATTTTCATCGACGAACTGGACACGAGGGGAAGCCTCTCTATTTTTGCGATCTACTGGGCCTCCGTATTGGGGACGGTTACATTTGGGCGGGTTCTTGTCCGCTCGGTGCAAAAGGCATTGATCCTACGGGGGTATGGGATGCACCGTGCACTAGTGGTTGGATGGCGGGATCAAGTCGAACGGCTATATCGGGATGTTGCCAAATATCCAGCCGCAGGCCTGCAGATCGTCGGAGCAGTGCGGTTAGGTCAACAAGATAATGGGACCTTCAACGGATCCGAAACAGAAGATGGAGAGACGGTACATGCCGTTGAGCGACTCCCGGATATGATTGACGATCTGCAGGTCCGGGATGTGCTGATCGCATTGGGATCCCAGGATCACAAGGAGCTCGCAGAGGTTCTGCGACTATGTGACGGGAAGAATGTGGCTCTCAAAATCGTCCCGGATTTCTATTCCGTGATCGGTGGTATGGCACGGACGGAACACATTTACGGCTTACCCCTGATTGAGGTACTGGCGACTCCGATGCCTGCCTGGGAGCAGTATACGAAGCGGTTGATTGATCTGATTGTCGCACTGGTCATTCTGGTTGTCGGGATGCCGCTCTGGATCGGGCTCGCCATTGCCGTGAAGGTGACATCGAAGGGAGGGGCAATTTACAGACAAAAACGTGTCGGGAAAAAGGGGCGTGTTTTTACCATGTACAAGTTCAGAACGATGCAAGTCGATGCGGAAGCGAAAACAGGGCCGGTGTGGGCTTCCAAAGATGATTCACGCTACACATCCGTTGGACGCTGGCTCCGCAAGACCCGCCTAGATGAAATACCACAGTTATGGAATGTACTGCGCGGTAACATGAGCCTGGTTGGTCCCCGTCCGGAGCGGCCGTACTTTGTAGAGAAGCTGATCGGGAAAGTGCCACTCTATAATCGGCGCCATCGCGTCAAACCTGGGATCACTGGCTGGGCCCAGGTGATGTGGCATTATGACAGTTCCCTCGAAGATGTACAGCAAAAGGTGAAGTTTGACCTGTATTACATTGAGAATATGAGCTTGCGAATGGACCTGAAAATTCTGTTCCGAACTCTGCGGGCCGTAGTATCTGGAGGCGGTCATTGAGTAAAATCAAACAGTTCCCCCACAGCGAGCTTCGTGAGTTGCTCCACGCACTCCTGGTTCCGCGTATCATTGAGGAGCACATGCTCCGACTCATCCGCCATAACCGTATATCAAAATGGTTCAGCGGTTATGGTCAGGAAGCCATTGCAGTCGGTTGTACTTGGGCACTGGAAGAAACCGATGTGATTCTGCCACTGCACCGAAACCTAGGTGTATGGACCACGCGAGAAGTGCCAATGCGACCGCTGTTCTCTCAGATCATGGGGAAAGCCGGGGGATATACCATGGGGCGGGACCGGACATTTCACTTTGGGCTGCCAGAAAAGCGTATCGTGGGAATGATCTCTCACTTGGGTGCCATGTTGCCGGTTGCCTGCGGGATCGCACAAGCGGCCCAACTCAAGGGCACGCACGAGATTGCCGTTGTTTTTTGCGGAGAGGGTGCCACGAGGGAAGGGGATTTTCATGAAGCCTGCAGTCTGGCGGGTGTCTGGAATTTGCCCGTACTATTTGTCATCGAGAACAATGGATACGGCCTCTCAACGCCAAGCGAAGAGGCGCTGCCTATCACCAACCTAGCCGATGCAGCACTTGGATATGGGTTTCCGGGAGTATCCATTGATGGCAACGATGTGTTGAGTGTTGTTACTGCGGTCCGCAGCGCCGCCGCACATGCTCGGGAAGGCAAAGGTCCCACACTTCTTGAAATGAAGACGTTCCGGCGCCGCGGCCACGAGGAAGCCTCGGGAGTCAAGTATGTGCCCAAAGCATTGATCAAGGAGTGGGAAGCGAAGGATCCGGTAGATCAATACACTGCCCAGTTGATCAAAAAGAAGGTCATTTCTCCCGAGGAAGTGAAAAAGATGCGGGACGAGATATCTGAGTCGGTGGAGGAGGCATCCGAGTATGCACTGGCGCAGCCGCTAGTGGAAAGCACTCCTTCCAGGGAAAAAAGTGCGGTGTATGCGGTTGGAAGCGAGTCGCTTCGCCAGCCTGGGGGCAAGCAGTCCGAACTCCGTTTTGTTGACGCAGTCTGTGAGGCGATGCGACAGGCAATGGAAGAGGATGAACGTGTCCTGCTGATGGGACAGGATGTGGCGGAGTATGGAGGGGTGTTTAAAGCTTCGGCAGGACTTTTGGAGCAGTTCGGGCCTGCGCGTGTACGCAATACTCCGATCATAGAAAGTGGGATACTGGGAGCTGCCTTGGGGCTGGCCTTGGAGGGCTTTCGCCCTATCATAGAAATGCAGTATGCCGACTTTATTTCGTGTGGGTTTAATCAGATTGTGAATAACCTAGCCACGACCCATTATCGATGGAATGCACCGGTGAATGTGACCATACGCGCTCCGTTTGGGGGGCATATCGGTGCCGGCCCCTTTCATTCCCAGTCCAAGGAAGCCTGGTTCTGCCATGTTCCGGGATTGAAAGTGGTGATCCCATCCACTCCCTATGATGCAAAAGGGCTGCTTCTCGCTTCCATTGCAGATCCGAATCCGGTTCTGTACTTTGAGCATAAGTATCTCTATCGCAGTCAGCGTGGGTTAGTACCAAATGCTGCGTTTGATATCCCCCTGGGAAAAGCGGCCTGCCTGCACCTTGGTGAGGATGCCACGATTGTTACGTACGGACTCTGTGTGCAGTGGGCCCTGGAGGAAGCGCACCTGCAACGGAAAAAGGGAGTTTCTATTGAAGTGATCGATTTGCGTACACTGTTGCCTTGGGACCAGGGCACAGTTTTGCAATCCTTGAAGAAGACAGGTCGTCTTCTGGTTTTGCATGAGGCAACCATGACGGGAGGCTTCGGTGCCGAGATTGCTGCAAGGATTACGGAGGAAGCGTTTGAATATCTGGATGCACCGCCGATGCGGGTGGCCAGCTTGGATACATCAGTGCCTTTTTCGATCAATTTGGAAACGGAGATTTTTTCCCCCCATGCGCGCTTGAAGGAAGCACTTGCGCAATTACTGGCATATTAGGCAGAAGATTTTCGTCCCATATCCACCTTGTCCCGAGACAGGTATATACGCAACGCCTCCTGAACTACTGCTCGGGTATTCTCGCTCATTTGATGCCCAAGCCCGCCCCGTCCACTGATCGATTTGAAGACGGTACGGCCGAAGTCAAGATCATTTGACAGGTTGCGAGATCGTGAGTCTGATGTAGGATATTCGCCAAATCCCTCCCGAAACCTCCACGGTGGCAGTTTTTGGATTCTTACGTATGACAACACCCGTTAAGGTCTGCTGTTTCCTGTTCTTGAATGTAACGGTCTCACCGACTTGAAGAGCTTTTTTAATGGCCTGCTGTTTTTCTGAAACCTCTGTAGATTCTGCAGCACAGGATTTTGGTCTGGCCCCAATACGGGATGCAATCGCTTTCCATTTCAGTCCGTGACCAGCATCCGATCCCGCCAGTGCGTGCGCAATCTCGTGGAGTATGACATCGGTTGTCTCGGCAGGTGTTCGACGTACAGATTGTGTCTGGCTTAGCAGGATCTGTTTCTTTCTGTAATTGCATGTACCCAGCCGTCGGAGTGAACCATTAAAACCGACCGACCAGTTCTGCAGTCCATGCTGGTCCATCAGTTTCCGGGCTTGCTTGGCAATTTTTGCTAATCGTTCTAATCGCTGATAACGTTCGTTGCTAGTTGCATCACTTACGTGATTCAGTAGGCCATAGGAGACATTCCAGATAGAGGTATCACAATCTACCACGGCGCGCTTTGGGTTAAGTTTTTTGATTGTACCGGTCTGGTACACATGGGGGCTGGTACTGAACTTCACCTGATCGCCAATATCAAACAGAACCTGCCAGTTTGCACCGTTACAGTCAGTCAGGATTTTGCGGTAGTTCATGTTATAGCAAACAATTCAATGCTGTGGCACGGTGCAGGCTTGCGAAGTTCTGGGTTGTTTTTTGGAAGTCTTACAGCTCATTGAATATTCTTTCGAATTCGATCCCCACTCCGATTTTATCCGATCACTTAAGGCGGTCATTGATATCGCGAGGGTTGCGTACACATCGTATACAAAATTACTTTTGGCAACTTTGGGCACTTTTTGCGTAGGATTGTGTTGATTTGTGTAGATCTATACGATAGGTACTAACTTGGACTGAACCTAGGTGTTAGTATGAAGGTGGGTAATATTGTTCCTATCTAACTATTCTCAACGCTTCACTACACAACAAACAGACCGAGGGTTGTTACCCGATTTCCTAGAAATCTTTCACAACTTGCTGAATTATGGTGCACGCTCAAATACATACAGACAATAATGACTTAGAACTTTTTCTTAGAGAAAGGACTTTTTCGCGTCTTGAAAGGGTGCAGATACCTGATCCGGTATACTATCCTGAGCCAGATTATTCTATAATGGACACTCATCTTGACACAATAGAGGATGTTGCTACTCTATTAGGACGATTAGATGTGTCATCCGAGGAAGACCGTAAATATCTAAAGGAGGTATGTGTTAAAGCAACTTCCATTCTGGAACATGTGGATCAACGTATAGAGAATATTAAGGCTTTGCCTGAATACGTAGAGTGGAAATCAAAGGCATGTGATAAGCTAGAATATCTTGCAAGTCGAATTGAAGATGTTGCAGAAACTTGTGCTTTAGCCTCAAGCGAAGAATTTGCTGACATGATAAAGACAGAAGTAGGAAATATTATTAATGTACCAGCGGATAATTGAAAAGACCAAAACATTTAACAAACAACTCAAGAAACTACACAAACACCAAGGGTTGAAGAGCGGGGTTGAGGAGAGATTAGACGCTTTAAATGCTAACGAAACACCAGATGGGGACCAATTCCCAAAATTACATGGATTCCCCGTATTCAAAGCAAGATGTGGTACGGGAAATATGGGACGAAGAAAAGGTGCGCGGATTGTATACTACAAGGATGACGCACGTTTTGTAGCCTTGTGCATTTATCTTAAGAGTGACAAAGACAACGTCTCCCCCAAGGAAATATTGAAGATTCTTAAGGAAAACAACCTTTTGGATTAGCAATCCTTTCCGACAACAAAGCCCCGCGGGCACCTAAACGAATCTACAGGACCAGCCTCGCGGTTTGTCAGGCCCGTGAGCGCCAATGATGCTTCCTTCCTAACATTCGGCAGCACATCCATCAGCAGTTGAACCTGGGCAGATTACTTAGAAGATGGATTCATCCTCGTAGGAAGTATCCAGTAGGAAATTGGGGAGGGAGATGTGATAGGTGGGATGGAATGCCCCACCTCCAACAAGCGCACGCGGCCCACTTCCGAAGTCAATCTGTTTAGGTTCCAAGAATTCTAACCAGTCGTGTTTGTGGCGGTCGGCGAAAACGAAAAACAGTCGCCGGACCTTAACACTGCGGCAGGCCAGCAAGAGTCTCATGAGCAGTTGTGGACGCAGCCTTATCAAGTGTTCGAAGATCAGGTCGACATATTCGAAATCTGAATTTCCACGCAATTCGGCAACCAATTCAAGGATTGCACGCTCTGGGCAGGATACTTTTATGGGCCAGTTCCAAATCCCAACGGTCCAGTTGATTTCTTTGTATGGCGTGGTACTATCAACAATTCCCACTGGATCGCCGCCGAATAGCGTTGACCTATGCAAAATGATATGATCTGCTTGGGATGCAAGGACAATTTAAATGAGTCGACCGCGGTCCAAATCTGTATTTCGCAATGGTCTTGGGCATCTTAATTGTCTGAATGAGGCCGTGTCGTGTCTTATGCTATCGTTGAAGATTCAATCTTGATCCACAATTTATTTTGGCTGGATCCATTCGGTGGTTTTCGGCTTATTGGCTCTATCCATGACATTCTTGGCAAAACGTAATAATGTACCCGCCCTGTTTCAAATATGACTACCCGAATTAACCATTCGGCGCGCATCGAGTAGAAGGACGTTCTATTGTGCAGAAGCAATAGTGTATCGAATGAAAATCACAACCAAATCGTTTGGGGTTTTATGTTACAAGTAGGAGATCAGGCGCCAGGCTTTACAGGACGATCAGGAGATGGGGAAGAGCTTCAGCTCAGTGATTTTTCCGGTCACAGGGTCGCCTTATACTTTTATCCCAAGGACGACACCCCCGGATGCACAATGGAAGCGTGTAGTATTCGGGATCATTGGGAGGCAATTCAGGAGGCAGGCATCGTGGTTATTGGGGTTTCTGGTGACAGCGTAAAGTCCCATCAGAAGTTTGCTGCGTTGTACAATCTGCCATTTCCTCTTGTGGCAGATACGGAAAAAGAGATCATGACTACCTATGGGGTTTGGGGAGAAAAGAAGATGTATGGAAAAACCTTTTTAGGTGTGAAGCGCACGACCTTCCTGATTGACGAGTCCGGTAAGATTGTTAAAATCTTCAAGCGCCCGAAAAACAGAATTCACGGCAAGGAAATCCTCGACGGGTTCGCACAATTGCAATCGCCGGGAACTCATCAATAGATCATCCCCAATAAATCGCATGGATGGGGTAAACACCATCATGGTGTACGAGTCTGTCATCGGTCTTGAGGTTCACTGCCAGTTGCTGACCGCATCCAAGGCGTTCAGTCCTGATTCTGCCGAGTTCGGAGCTGCTCCGAATCAACATGTTGATCCTGTGAGCCTCGGCCTGCCGGGGACCCTGCCGGTTCTCAATGCCAAGGTAATTGCACATGCAGTACGACTGGGTCTGGCCATGAACTGTGAGATTTCCGAGCGAAGTATCCTGGCACGAAAACACTACTTCTATCCGGATCTTCCCAAAGGCTATCAGATATCGCAATTTGAACAACCGATCTGCGCGGCAGGGCACCTTGACATTGAAGCGGGCCGCCGAATTGGGATTACGCGGATCCATATTGAAGAAGATGCAGGCAAGTCCCTGCATGATCAGGATCCGGTCCATACGCTTCTTGATTATAATCGCTGCGGGGTACCACTTTTGGAAATCGTTTCTGAACCTGATTTGCGATCAGGTGCCGAGGCAAACAGGTACATGCAGAAAATTCGTCAGTTGGTTCGATATCTTGAAATCAGCGACGGAAATATGGAAGAAGGTTCACTGCGCTGTGATGCGAATGTGTCTGTTCGTCCAAAGGGAACCCAGACACTCGGCACGAAGACGGAGATCAAGAACATGAACTCGTTTCGCCATGTGGAGCGGGCCATTGACTACGAAGTTCAGCGGCAGGTTGCCCTCTTGAGACGTGGAGAGAGCGTGACACACGAAACCCGCCTGTGGGACGATACATCCGCAGAGACCTTCCCCATGCGGTCAAAGGAAGAGGCACACGACTATCGCTATTTTCCGGATCCAGATTTGCCTCCTGTTCTGGTAACAGAAGCTGCCAAGGCAGCTATTGAAGAGGAGATGCCACGGCTTCCTGATGAGCGCTATCACGACTATGTTCATACATTGCAGTTACCTGAATATGATGCGCAGGTTCTGACCGACGAGCGGCCGGTTGCTGATTATTTTGAGCAGGCCCTGGAAGTGCTCCAATCCTCGGAATCTGATTATTCACTTCCTGATCGGGCAAAGGCACTGTCGAATTTTATTATGGGGGATGTGCTCAGAACCTGCAAGGAAAAAGAGGTTCGTATGGCGGATTTCCCGATTCAGCCCGAACGCTTGGCAAGATTGGCCCATTTGCGGATGGACGCTACGATTGGTTCTAGCGCTGCACAGTCGCTGTTTGAGGCCATGATCACAGATGATCGCCCCCCGGAAGTGATTGCCAGAGAACGGAACCTGATTCAGGTTTCTGATCGCAGTGTTTTGCATCCTGTTGTGGATCTGGTCCTGAAGGAAAACCCCAAACAGGTCGCATTGTATTTGCGAGGTAAGGAATCGATTATCGGGTTCTTTATCGGGCAGGTCATGCGTCGATTTGATGGAGCGCCGGATCCGAAGCTTGTTCATACCTTAGTGAAAGAAGAGTTAACCCGCCGCAGATCATGAAACGATCATTTATTCGAGCAAAGCAGGCAATATTGTACTCTATACTCATTACGGTACCTGGGCTGGCATGCGCCCAGGCCGAGCAGAGCCCGCAGCAGGTGCAGGTGCAGAGCTCGTTTGAGGGCATGCTGAGTATTCGCGCGGAGGTTGATCCGTCTACGGATTATCGTGGGTTCGAGGTTCTTGTGGCAGGAGACAATGCAGGTGAACCGGACACGCTTGGCTATGCGATCACCGACAGCACTGGTTCCTTCTCCATGCAGGTGAGTGCTCCGCGGCGTGGAGTGTACCGGTTGATCATCAGTCGGTTGGGGCAAATCCAGGCATCCGGTCAAATGGCAATTGCAGAAGGAGACTCCGCTTCACTGGTGGCGGCGTTCCCTTTACATGGAAGGAACTTACGTATCCGGTCTGCCGAGAATGCATCTCTGCAAGCGTATCAAAATATCCGTACACAGCACGAACAGGCGTTGGTTGAGCTTGTACAGTCGGAGGTATACGATGAGGAAGAGGTGCGTACCCGCGTTTCACAAACAACGATGATTCTATGGAATCTACAGCAGACATTCCCAAACTCTATGGGAGCTGAACTTGCAGTTGCGGAGTCAATCTTGATGGGGACCGGCTGGGATGATTCTGTTGCAGTTGCCCGGATGCAGCAGCTGCCCCCTTCAAATAGGCGCTACGGCGATGCGGCTCGGGCGGCCAGGAAGGCAAAGGCTCGCCTGGGTGGTCAGTTGGCTGCATTGGCACTGCTGGATGATCTGATGGAACGGGCGGTAACCGATCTCCAACGAGCGGAGATTGCATCCGAGCGCGTACTTGCCCATATAGACAGTATGGAGTTTGATGCTGCACTTTCAGTGACCGAAACCATGCAGGACGACTTTGAAGGTACACAGTGGGCCATATGGGCAGAACGGGCCGCGTACGAAGTGCAGAATCTGCTTCCCGGAATGAAAGCCCCCGCATTTGCGGTTCGAGAGGCCAACGGAGACTCCTTAAGGTTACAGGATTTGAGAGGCAGGCATGTAGTTCTGGAGTTCTATCGTCCGGAAGATGATTTGTATCAGCGGGAGTTACCTGGCCGTAATGATATGATTGTGGTTTTAGGGGCCGATCAGGTCGAGGTGGTCTCCATCTCCATGCAACCTGATACGCTGGTGAATGAAGCGTTTTTTGAAGAACGGGATGTCCCTGGACGGCATGTATATGGGGGACAGGAGGTTGCACAGAAGTACAATATCAATGTTCTTCCAACACGCTATCTCATTGACCCAGAAGGGAACCTTGTAAATAAGTATGTTGGAGGCACCATGGCAGCACTCCATGAATATTTGATGGGAATTTTAGAACAACAGGAACAGTAATCCAGATGCTTATCGCAGGAAATTGGAAAATGAATACAGATGCCGGCTCTGCAGTAGAGTTGGCGCAGGGGGTCGTTCAGGAAAGCAAAAGTGCAGGAGCGGTCAGAATTGCCGTATGTCCCCCCAGCCCTTGTTTGAGTGGTGTCGGCGCGGCACTGGATGGCAGTCGGGTACGCCTAGGAGCACAAAACATGTATTGGGCTGATCAGGGAGCTTACACCGGTGAAGTCTCTGCACGGATGCTTCTCTCAGTGGGGTGCCACTACGTGATTCTTGGTCACTCAGAGAGGCGACAGCATTTCGGGGAAACCGATTCCGGAGTGAGCAGCAAAGTGAAACAAGCCGTCAAGGCTGGCCTGATCCCTATTATTTGTGTGGGAGAACAACTGAATCAGCGGATGGCTGGGAAAGAGGAGCAGGTTGTGGCCACTCAGGTCAAGCATGCTCTGGAAGGACTGAAGATCCAGTCGGCAAACTCAATCGTGATCGCATATGAGCCGGTCTGGGCAATCGGTACTGGCGAAACGGCAAGCCCGGAGCAAGCTCAGGACATGCACAGGTTTATCCGAACGCTTGTACGCCAGCAGTTTGGCAAAAACATTGCCGCGGATCTGCTTATCCTTTACGGAGGCAGCATGAAACCTTCGAACGCGAAAGAGCTCCTGAGCCAGGAGGATGTAGATGGCGGACTGATCGGCGGAGCGAGCCTCACTCCTGAAGTTTTTGGGCAGATAATTCACGCTGCACAGCAGGTGCAGGCTGGATGAATCCTCCGTGGGGGGCAGGGAATTATTTTTAGCACACCGACACGCTGGTGGTGTCGATTAGGGGACACCAGAGGTTATTCCTCACTCTTGGATGGAACGGATTTTTTCTCGTCGGCAAGTTTCCCGTTGGTCGCCCCTTTGGGCTCTTGATCCTCCGTCTTGGAATCTTTTGGTTTTTCTGCAACGGGCTTCGCTGCGTAATCCGTTTGGTAAAACCCAGTTCCCTTTAAGATAAACCCCGTACCCCCGCTGATGACCCGCTTTACGGGCTGACCGGTCGTGGGGCATTCTGTGAACGGTTCGGCGGTAATGGACTGAGACGCTTCAAAGACGGTTCCGTCGGCGCGTTTATAGTCGTACGTTGGCATGCAGAATGCAGTACAGTAAAGACAGCCCACGCTAAAGCATTACTGGGAGGATTGTTCCACTTCGGGGATTGGGACCGGCCAGAAGAATGCTTCGTAGGCGGCATCGGCAATCGACCCTCGAATTCCCCGGAACCGTTCATACTCATCTCTTGTCGGATAAACACGGTTTGTGAGCAGGATCACCCAGGCCTCCGAGTCAGGATCAATCCATATCGAAGTGCCTGTGAATCCGGTGTGACCATAACTTCGTGGTCCGAAGTACAGGCCCGCAGAGGATGGCTCGTCGTTTAGATTTCGGGTATCCCAACCCAGCGCGCGTGTACTCAATGAAGTATCGACGACTGCAGTAAATTGATCAATCGTACTGGCTTGAAGAAATGTTCTCCCATCATGATAGCCCCGTTGCACCATCATCTGGGCAAATTGTGAGAGGTCAAGCGCCGTAGAAAAAAGCCCGGCATGACCGGCCACCCCTCCGAGGGACCATGCGGTTTCGTCATGGACCTCTCCTTGGATAAGGCGATTGCGGAAGTAGTCATCCAGTTCAGTGGGAACGATATTAGGATCTGGCTTTCCTGTGCTACGGAAGCCGGTTGACCTCATGCCCAGTGGATCAAAAATATTGCGGGTACACCATTGATCGAAAGGCTCTCCGGTGATTTCTTCAATGACCAGTGCAAGTGATATCATACCAAAGTCGCTGTAGCGATATTCTTCTCCTGGTTCGGTGAGAAGCTCAGCGGAGAGGATCTCTCCCAGAACGGCATCACGCGCTGTAATTCCATCCTGGTAGAACGGTCTCCATGCGGGCAGTCCACTCGTATGTGTCAGAAGGTGCCGGATTGTAATGGATTGCCGCTCTGGAGTGTTGAACGTGTCCAGGTAACGGGAAACAGGGGCATCTATATCCAGTTGTCCTCGCTCATAGAGCAGCATGGATGCCGTTGTCGTCGCAACCACTTTGGTGAGGGAAGCCAGATCGAAGACAGACTCCGGAAGCATACGTCGCCTGGAACGGTAGGTGTACGCACCATAGCCAGTCATTTTGATAATTTCGATGCCTTTTCCTACAGAGAGGACTGCGCCAGGGAAAGCCTGTGCGTTTATAAATTCAATGATCAGTGAATCCATGCGCATCAGGGCACTTGGATAAACGACGGTCGGTGAATCCAAAGTAGATATCAATGGCTGAATAGACGGGATATTGACAGGTCCCGGATTGAGGGGGCCTTCGAGTGCAGTTTCTCTGGCGGATCGGCAAGCTCCCAGTACCAAGAGCCCGCAAATAAGAAGACGGGGAGTCCAACGAAACGGTTTATTCATGATTTATTAGAGTGATGGCAGTATATTCGGTGCATTCGGTTAAAAACTCAGACAACATGCCAAAGATAACAATCCCGGGACACGGGGCAATTGAAGTAGAGCCTGGGCAGCGGCTCGTCAATGCACTGCGGACGCATGGAGTGAATCTTGGACATCGCTGTGGTGGCTATGCACGTTGTACCACTTGTCGTGTAGAGTTCATTGCGGGAGAGCCTGAGGTCATTTCGCGGGCAGAGCAAGACAAATTAGTAGAGCGCGAATTACTCGGTGAGGTTCGACTCTCGTGCCAAATCCTCGTAGAGGAGGATATGACCGTCAAGCCATTAATGATGGTCGAGGAGATGGGATGGTCGGATCCAGGCCCGCCTCCCGAAGATACCGTCACACCTATACCAGACTGGATTGAGCACTCCCCAGAAGGGGCATAAATCGATAGATCGTCTTGGCCAGAGCAGGCTCGGATTCTCTGTTTTTGCGCATACCCACAATCGGAGTACAATCGTCCAATCCTCCAGTCCATAGCCCACGCGGGGGCGGAAGAATTGGCTTCGGCTTTCTCGGGTAATAGTGGGGCTAATACGTTATATTTCAGATCGTGATAGTGCATAAATTCCACCAACAGGCACCGGTTGTGTCGAGTGGTATCACAAAAAAACTGGATTAGGAATGAGAAAAATTTTATTTGTGCTTCAAAGATGCCTGTTCTGTTGTATGGCGAGTGCTTTTTTATTCTCATCCATGGCGATGGCACAGGGCACCGCCACCTATGAGCTCACCTACACATCAACATGGACTGCCGATACACATCCCACGGGCTATCCACCCAACCCCCACTTCTCCCCGTTGATCGGGGGTACCCATAATGATGCAGTGCAGTTTTGGAGGACAGGGGCAACTGCCAGTGACGGAATCAAGAGTATGGCAGAGCTTGGAGCCACGGGGACGCTTCGAAGTGAAATCGACCAGGCCAAAGGGGATAATAATGCCGAGGCGATCATTAGTGGGCGTGGTTTAGGCCGTCCTCCAACCTCTACCAAAGTCACATTCGATATTCGACCTCCGTGGAATCTGGTCACCGTTACATCCATGTTGGCGCCCAGTCCAGATTGGTTTGTTGGTGTGTCAGGATTGAACCTGCTGGATGAGGACATGAACTGGATTGATACGCTTGAGGTAGACTTATTCGTCTATGATGCAGGAACAGACAGTGGATCCGATTATACCTCACCGAATCAGCCCACAAATCCACGGGAGAATATCAAGCGCATAACGGAATCTCCATTTTTGGTTGACGGAGAGGTTAAACCAGTCGGAACGTTTCGTTTTGCGTTACAGACAGTTCGGCTTCCCTCGGACGGCTACTTCAGTGTCGATGGAACCGAGATTCTGGATGGGAGCGGTCAACCGATTGTTATGAAAGGGGTGGGGCTGGGAGGATGGCTGCTACCGGAAGGCTATATGCTGCATATCTCAACGCCACCAGGGACAACGGATGGGCCTTCCGGGATACGGAATCAGATGATTGATCTCGTCGGTGAGGCAAACACAGAGAGGTTCTTTGAGTTATTCACGGAGAAGTATGTACAGGAGAAGGATATAGAAGCAATCAAGGATTGGGGGTTTGATCATATTCGACTCCCATTCCATTATCGCCTGTTTTATGATCCTGAAATGGACGCGTGGGATGAGGACGGTTTTGAGCTATTGGATATATTTCTTGAATGGTGCAGGAAGAATGACCTTGCGGTCCTTCTAGATATGCACGCAGTTCCAGGAGCGCAGAGTGAGGGAGGGATTGCAGACAGTGATGGGGAAGCTCGGCTTTGGACTGAACCCGACAAGTACTGGCCGCAAACCATCAAGATCTGGCGTGAAATCGCCCGTCGGTATAGCGATGATCCCATCATTATGGGGTACGATCTCATCAATGAGCCAGTCCTCCCAGAGGGAATACCTGGAAAAGACTTGGCAGATCTGTATACTCAGATCATTAACGCAGTCCAGCCGATTTCCCCCAATCATCTGTTCTTTCTTGAGGGCAATTACTGGGCTACGTCATTTGACGAGCATCTGCGGGATATTTCAAATCACAGAGACAATATTGTCTATGCATTCCATCATTACTGGAAGGGAGCGGATCAGGGAGCGATCCAGTACTTGCTCAATATGAGGAGCGAGGATCAGGTCCCGCTTTATCTGGGCGAGACAGGAGAGAATTCCAATGCCTGGTTTTATGCGATGACAAGATTGGTGGAGGAACATAGAATTGGAATTAACTGGTGGACGCATAAAAAAATTGAGACAATTACCAGTCCCCTCAGTTCGCCGTTTGCACGGGGTTACGAGGCTGTAATTACGTATTGGCGTAATAGGCAGGGACCTAAACCCTCCGCAGAAGCAGCAGCCCGGGGTCTTTTAGCGATGGCCCAAAATTTGGAGCTTGATTCTGCTAAAGTAAACCGAGGCCTCCTGGCCGCGCTCTTTGATCCCGAATATGGAACGAAGCAAAAGCCGTTCAAGAAGCATGAGCTTCCAGGGATCATCAATGCTGTTGACTATGATCTGGGAAATCAAGGGGTAGCGTATAATGATACGGACGTTTGGAGAGTTGGAGAAACCACGGGCAATAGGGGCTATAATTATCGCAATGATGGGGTAGACATTGAGATTTCAACCGATCCCGAAGGATTCGAATACAATGTCGGGTGGACAAATCGATTTGAATGGATAGAGTATACTGTTGATATTCTGGAGGATGCAGTCTACGAAATTGATATTCGAGGTGCAAGTGCAAGCGGTGGTGATCGAACCGGGACAGATTTAATCCTTTCCATGGATGGCGAGCGGATTGGGGAGATCGAAGTCGGCAACACCGGAGGCTGGCAGAACTGGGTGACCCGGAGCGTACGTACACCTGAACTAAAGGCTGGCAGTGGACGTGTCCTCCGAGTAACTTTTGCAGACCAGGAAGTGAATCTCAATCGAATGACATTCCACCGGGTGTCCCCTGTCAATGTGGAGACGGAGCGCGGACTCATTGAATCGGAGCTGCTCGCGACCTACCCGAATCCATTCATAGAGGAGGTCAATATATCGTTCTCCACCCCGGAGTTAGTATCCGTGTCTGCGGTGTTATACGATGTGCTAGGGCGCCAGGTATTCGAATCAGAAAAGGCATCTTATGGTGCGGGGAAACATGAGTTTTCGTTGGCACCAGACTTGGCACCAGGAGTGTATATCCTGCGATTGCAACTCATGGGGTCTCAGGAACCGCAGATGTTTACGCGACCGCTGGTCGTCGGAGGCAGATAGCGTCAGGCCATATTTCAGACTGGGCAGGTATCGCCACCGATGTGTTTATCGGAACGTGGTCGGTAGCTTGCAATGAATGCGAACTGGGTTCTATTGTGGCCGGAAATTTGTTCTTTTCGTAGTGAAGTTTTGAGTTCTTCACGGCATATCACATGGTTTTCCCTGGAGTACATCTTGTGGATTGATCTGACGTCAGGAGCGTTCAATCTGGAAGTTGGCTAACTTTGCCCTTAAGGATTTGGGGTATCATGAATAACCTGTGTGAATTACTGCGTACGCTGCCCCAGTACGAATTGCTCAGAGCAGTGGGCGAGGAAGCCCAGAGCCAAAAATTGGAGGTTTATGCGGTCGGAGGATTTGTTCGCGACGCAATTCTTGGGCGTCCAACGACAGATATAGATTTTGTGACGCTGGGGCAGGGATCCGGGATCCAGTTAGCCCGTGCGATAAGTACCCATCTGGGTGGCACGGTTGCCCATGTCTATCCGAAATTTGGAACAGCTGCAGTTCGAGTGAAAGATGTAGTTCTGGAGTTCGTAGCTGCTCGGCGCGAGAGTTACCGAAAAGATTCCCGCAAGCCCATTGTGGAGGATGGTACGCTTGAGGATGATCTGCTTCGGCGGGATTTTACGGTGAATGCGTTGGCGGTCAGCCTCTCTGGAGAGCTGCCGTTCGGAGAACTCCTGGATCCATTTGGCGGACTGAAGGATCTGGATGCAGGGAAGCTTCGAACCCCCAGACCACCAAGGGTGACGTTTGCAGATGATCCGCTACGAATGATTCGGGCTGCCCGGTTTGCGACTCAGCTGAGCTTTCGCATTGACCAAGAGACGCGAAAGGGGATGAAGCAGGAAGCGAAACGTCTCGAAATTGTGAGCCAGGAAAGGATCACCGATGAGTTGCATAAAATTATGGCTAGCTCGGAACCCTCCGGGGGCTTGAAAATTTTGGAAGAAACAGGACTTTTACGCGAATTTTTCCCAGAGCTCAGTGCACTCAGAGGTGTTGATACGGTGGCAGGACAGCGCCATAAGGATAACTTTTATCATACCCTCCAGGTGGTAGATAATGTTGTCGCAACGGCCCCACCAGATCGATACTGGTTACGCTGGGCAGCGCTGTTGCATGACGTGGGTAAACCGCAAACCAAACGCTTTGCCCCCGGGAGTGGCTGGACATTTCATGGTCATGAAGATCGCGGTTCGAGAATGGTACCAAAGCTTTTCAGGAAACTGCGTCTACCGACAGATGAGCGAATGGCGTATGTCCAAAAGCTGGTGGCTTTGCATCACAGGCCGGTTGCACTTGTAGATGATGAAGTTACAGATTCCGCAATTCGGCGACTATTATTTGATGCCGGTGAAGATATTGATGATCTGATGATTCTGGTTCGGGCAGATATTACATCCCGCAATCCGCAACGCGTGAGGCGTTATCTGCGGGCATTTGATTCGGTGGCCCGTAAGTTTGAAGAGGTGGAGGCGAAGGATCAGCTGCGGAATTTTCAACCACCGCTCGACGGAGAGGAGATAATGGAAGTGGTTGGGATCAGGGCCGGCGTGGCAGTCGGAATCATCAAGCTTGCAGTCCGTGAAGCGATTTTGGATGGGAAAATCCCGAATGAACACGATGCTGCCTTTGCATTGATGATGCAGATCAAGGATGACGCATTGCGCCGGGCCAAGCTCTATGAAGAGGTGGTGTTGTCCATGCCCGTGAGCGAGCGGCCCGCGGCCTATGCCCTAAAGCAGGAAATCATGACCGGTGACATTCCGGAGGATCACCACGTGGCTTTAGAACACCTGGAGTCTATAAAAGCGCGGCTACTGGCCTGATGCGCCGGGGCGTACATCCCAGATTAGCATCTGCTCGATGTTGGCGTAGTCTTCTTCTCCATCAGGATCCGTAAAGGAATAATCCCCGAGCATCGTGCGCGCCATGGGACTCAATCGTTTCCAGAGAATCCCTTCTTGATCCTCGAACTCGTCAGGAAACGGGCTGGGAACCTCATAATTGGGATGATAGGTCTTATACGTTTTGTGTGCCTGATAAATTGCTGACCGGCGTGCCCCGGGCTCTGAGACACTGGAGCCCGTGACTTCAAATGGGCTCACTGTGATTGTGGCAATCACGGTCCCGTCTTCAGCCTCTTCATACTCCGGACGCATGACCTCAAAATCCAAAGGTTTGGGATAGGCGCTCCGTTCGTCAAAATCAACCATTTTTTTCTCCGTTTAGGGCGGTTTTACCCGTGCATAGGGGGGCAAGTTCGGTTTTTATTTATCCACACCAATTGGTGAGTTTCCAGTGAATTCTCTGTGCGATTCTGTGTGATCCTGTGAATAGGACGAAGTGACTTGAAATAACGGCATTGTATTCTTTGAAAACCATCTAATTCCCCAGAAAACAAACAAGATGAAATTATTATCTGAATCGGAACAAAAATATTAATGGCATTTATGAAAAATTTTCCTTATTATTCCGGAGCATGTTACAATATGTAACTACATATTGTAACATGCCCCCCGACCTGACCGTCACACATTTATGTCAATACCTGAGCTCTAGCCATGAAATCCTCTTCTGCCAAATCTACTACAAAGCCATCGTCTGCGACTTTCCAGAAAGGACTGTCTGTCAAACGTGTTTTCTCCAACGAAGGGGAGAATGCACTTGATTCGCTCGAATGGGAAAAGCGAGATGCTGCAATCAAAAATCCTCAAGGAGAGTCCGTATTTGAGCAAAGAGGTGTGGAGTTCCCAAAAAACTGGAGTGCCCTGGCGACGAATGTAGTCGCTTCGAAGTACTTCTATGGAGATCTGGCCAATGTCCATATGGAGCCGGATGAAGGAGGACGTGAGCATTCCTTGCGTCAATTAATTCACCGCGTGACTCGAACGATTGCAGACTGGGGGGCAGATCAGGATTACTTTGCCACCCGGGAAGATGCAGATCGGTTCCATGACGAGTTGACCTGGCTTTGTGTGAACCAGTACGGTGCCTTCAATTCGCCGGTGTGGTTCAACGTTGGCCTGCATGATCGCTATGGAGTGAGCGATTCTGGAGACAGAAAGATTTGGGGCTGGAATGCAGAAAAAGAGGAGGTCGCGGATGTAGACCCTTACGAGTATCCACAGGGGTCGGCCTGCTTCATCATTTCCGTGGAAGATTCGATTGATGATATCTGGAAATTGATGAGTGAGAGTGCACGTCTGTTCAAGTTTGGGTCTGGGGTAGGGGCAGATTGGTCTACGCTTCGGTCAACGCATGAAAAATTGTCGGGGGGTGGTATTCCCAGTGGGCCGGTGAGTTTTATGCGCGTGCAGGATGCAACCGGGGGAACCATCAAGAGTGGTGGGAAGACACGTCGGGCTGCAATCATGCAGACGCTGAAAATCTGGCATCCAGATGTGGAGGAATTTATTAACTCCAAAAAAGAGGAAGAGAAAAAGGCTTGGGCGTTGATTGAGCAGGGATATGACGGATCATTTAATGGTCCGGCATATGGCTCTGTAGCGTTTCAGAATGTGAACCAGTCGGTGCGGCTGGATGACGAGTTCATGAAGGCGGTGGAATTGGGGACTCCGTTTGCACTCCGCACAGTCACAACAGGGGAAGTAGTCCGGCAGGTTGATGCCAACATGCTCCTTGATCAGATTGCCGAGGGAACTCATATCTGTGGCGATCCGGGGGTGCAGTACGAAGACATCATCCAGAAGTGGCACACCTGCAAAACAACCGGTCCCATTAACTCAAGCAATCCCTGCTCGGAGTACATGTTTCTGGACAACTCCGCGTGCAACTTGGCCAGTCTGAACCTGCGCAAGTTTCAAGAGGAGGATGGTTCGTTTAATGTTGAGCGCTTCAGAGCTGCAGTACGGATCTACATTACTGCAATGGAGATCATTGTGGATAACGCCGGGTACCCGAGTGAAAGCATTGCTAGAAACAGTCATCTTTTCCGCCCATTGGGACTCGGCTTCGCCAACCTAGGTGCACTCCTGATGGCCATGGGGCTCCCCTATGACAGTGATCAAGGGCGTGCGGTTGCTGGTGCGATCATGGCGATTGAACACGCAGAAGCGTACGCTCGAAGTGCGGAGATTGCGGGCAATCCCAAGATCGGTCCCTTTGCCGGCTATGAAGAGAATCGTGAGAGCATGCTCGAGGTCATGCGCATGCATCGCGATGCTGCGAATGAGATCGACGAAAGTTGCCCTGAATATCTGCGTAGCGCTGCAGAGGAATCGTTGGATCGAATGGTTACACTCGGAGAGCGTTATGGTTTTCGCAATTCACAGGTAACCGTGCTTGCCCCGACAGGAACGATTGCCTTCATGATGGACTGTGACACCACCGGGATTGAGCCGGATATCGCGCTCGTAAAATACAAGTTGTTGGCGGGTAAGGGGGATGGCACGCTCAAAATTGTCAATCGCACCGTGCCGGAGGCGCTCACTCGTCTAGGGTATGATGAAGAGCAGATCGAGAAGATCCTTGCGTATATCGATGAGCATGATACGATTGAGGGGGCACCAGATCTGAATGAAGCAGACTTGCCGGTCTTCGATTGTGCATTCAAGCCCTTTAACGGGACCCGTAGCGTGCACTTCATGGGGCATATTCGTATGATGGCAGCCTGCCAGCCGTTTGTATCTGGTGCAATCTCCAAGACGGTGAATATGCCTGAGGAGGTCACCTCAGTGGAAATCGGGGAGGCCTATATGGAAGGCTGGCGCTTGGGCTTGAAAGCATTGGCCATCTACCGCGAAAACTCCAAGCGCAGTCAGCCGTTATCCACATCCGAAGGCGGTAACACCAAAAACGCTGCCTCGGGAGATGGATTGCCAGCGGAAGCGGAAATTGTCAGTCCCCGTGTTACGTACAAGTCGACGCGTAAGCGCCTTCCTGATGAGCGGCCTGCCCTTACACATAAATTCAGTGTTAGTGGTCACGAAGGGTATCTGCATGTGGGGCTCTATCCTGATACAGAACTGCCAGGCGAAATCTTCATCCGGATGGCAAAGGAAGGATCAACGATTTCCGGGCTGATGGATGCCTTTGCCACGAGTATCTCAATTGCTTTGCAGTATGGGGTGCCACTGGAAGATCTATGTGCCAAGTTCAGCTTTATGCGCTTTGAGCCGAGTGGGTACACGAATAATCGGAAGATCCCGATGGCGATGTCCATCATGGATTATATCTTCCGGTATCTGTCACTCACTTTCCTGGAGAAGCCAGTTATCCCGGAGGTCATCAAAAATGCGGTTCAGGATATTGAGGAAGATGTACAGGGACAATGGGATGCAGAAGACGTAAAGGAGCTGTCGGTGCAATCAGAGACAGTTCCGGTGAGTTCTCCTCAGAAGGCAGAAGCGGTTGTTGGGGCCACGGAAGCAGTAGGTGTTGAGAACGGTACGTATCAGAATCAGGACGATGCGCCGATTTGTTCAACCTGTGGGGCGATTACGGTGCGCAGCGGTGCTTGCTACGTCTGCTCACAGTGTGGGAGCTCTAGTGGTTGTGGGTGAGTGGCATAGAGCCATACGAACGGATTAGAGGGCTTTTGTCCATGTCAGGGTGGACGTTTCACGGCATGTACCACAACTCGAGTGGGGAACGCCCTTTCGCATGTCCGTGAAATGGGCACGCTGGAGAAAATGTAGCATATGGCAATGGGCGTCGTAGACGAACGACCTGTACACAAGTAGATGATGGTGCAATGCACAAACTCAAACGTCCTGCCCCCACAACAATAGGCGAAGCACTAGACCAGTACTTCACCAAGCCCGAAGCAGTATGGGTCACGCTGAACTGAATCAGACCAAGCAGTTCATTCTTGCCAACCCTGACAGCTCTGCAAGGTTGCTCCTCAATAGCAGGGATACGTGAGCAGCTTGTGGACTAGGAGCTGGCAGCAGTGATTGGAGAGCGGGATTTTGTGGAGGACCTTAATTCGTGATCAGAATGAGGGGTTCTCCAAGGCTTGTGAGCTGTACTTGTTGCGGAATCTGAGTCGCTATGGGCAATTTAATGTCATTGTCCAAGTAGTCGTTGATGTGTCCATACTTCTATCCGATGAGGAATGAGAACTTATATCTTCCCCTCTTAGTACACATGTTGTAATATATTTTGCATTATTACAACATTAGTATAAAAATGTCGGATTGGAATCTTAACCAAGGTCGCTTCAAAAAAGTGAATGAACCATTGAATCAGTTAGAACAGCTCTTCAAGACCTTTTTTGAAGAGCAGTTCGCGAACGCCAAAGTTGAGTTAATTCAGGTTCGAGAGCCATTTCCATTTGAAGACGAGGATTATTTTCGTGTAAAATTCGTTTATAGCTCAACGGGGGAACTTGACCCTGAGCATTCGCTGAGTTTTATTAGACTGATTCGCCCTAAGCTTGAAGAAATCAATGAGGAACGTTTTCCAGTTCTCTCGTTTATAGAATACGAAGATTATCTTGAGAATAGCCCGGAAGGCGTAGTCGTTTGACTAGGTATTTAGCTGTAAATTTCCGAGGCTAAGGTCGCGAGCATCTGCGGTACATACGACGAGAATTAGGAGGTATTAGCTCACTTCATGGAAGTTGTTTTGGGGCTATAGAGTAGATTAATTCCTCCTGTAAAACTTACCCAATTGAAGATTTGTATTGCTTCATGATCATCTACAGGCACCTTCCTCTAGTCTTTATAGTAACTCGTGAGAACATCTCGGGATTCAGTTTAGAAAAGGCGATTCCCGTATGGTCATAGCGCCAAAGAACGGAGAAGAGTCTTACTGGATCTCTGATTGATTGTGAGCTATATGACTCCCTTACATTTTATCAGAACTGCAAGGAAGCTGGCGAGAGGGCGGGGAGGGAAGCCTCAGCAGGTTGATTTACGTCGAGCAGTTAGCACAGCTTATTATGCCTTGTTTCATTGCGCTGCGAAAGCATACGCGGATGCACTTATTGGAACTGCCAGAACCAGAAATAATTTAGCTTGGAAGCAAGCTTATTGATCCCTGGTTCATGCTCAGGTGGCACGTTGTTGCAACAGAAAGGAGATCATGGAGCAATTCTCTCCTGAAATTCAGGAATTTGGTCATGTATTTTCGATCTTACAGTCCAAGCGATATAATGCAGATTATGATCCAAGTGAGACCTTTCATCGCTCCGAGGTGCTGAAGGATATTAAAGATGCTGAGAATGCGATTACTAATTTTAAGGAGGCCAAACTCTACGAGCGTAAAGCTTTTGTTACGTTCGCAACAACGAATTTTCGGAAATTATAGGTCCTGAAAATTGGATCGAGAATTAGGAATGAATTTGTTGTGATGAGGGAATACTCTAACCAATCTGAAGCACGCTTAAGAGTTTGTATGCAAATTCCAAGCGTAGTGATACGGTTCAAGGGAAAATGCGTACTGAAATAATTCTGTCCATTTTGAATAGGTGGCCTCTCCTTTGAAACGAGGGGTGCAGCGTGATCCATTCAACCCACCAACTCAGGATTAAATTATTGAATGTCGAGGGGCGTGTTATTACTCTTCGTCAGATGTCACTTCTGTTCGGTAATCGCTTTCTCACGGTTGTTTCTCAGTGAATATCCATTTGTGTCTTTCCATTTGTTAGGACCATTTGTGGCCCCACCGCAGCATGTGGCTGCAGCTGCCGAGGAGGAATCAAAGTGGTGGTCCCTTGAGAAAAGATAACCACCATCTGTCTCTTGCAGTATTTTATCGGTGATGAGTTTTTGCCGTAGGTTGAAGTAACTCCTCACATGCTTTTTCATGGAAGGCCTCACTTCTGCGCGTGCGATTGATCCCTTTAGAACCCTGAACCCCATATTCTCTTCAAGGCCCTTTGCATTATAGCCCTTTCCCTTGCAAAAGTAGTGATGGCGGTCATTCTCTGATAAATCGTCAAGCTCGAGAAACGGAACCCCCAGGAGAGGAAGAAGGGACAGCAACTCGTCCAAGTAACTTTCTAATACGGCTCGGTCCGCCTCTTTAAGCAAGGATTTGGGCGTACCCTTGTTCTGTAGTTCCGACCGCCCAGCTTTCTTTGCGAACTCTAACAGGCGAGATTCAAGGTACTTCACTTGGGCCTTGTTCAATTGGTATTGGTCTCCATTCGTGGTGAATATGATGGCCTGCTGCCAGAAATCCTTGTCGGTGTAATGGGAATCAAGACGTTTTACAACCTGTTCAGACTCACCTACATATAGCATGGGTAGCGAGTCTCCATCGTGGCCGATCAACATATAAACACCACTTCGAGAAAACTCATCTCGCTTCTTGGCCTGAGGATAGCTTCCTCTTGGACATACAATACCGAGGCCTATCCAGTTTGACTTCTCAATCAAGCGCAAGCCTTGTGGATTCCCATCGGCCGCGAATATTTCGATCTTGAAGCCTCTAAGTTTGCTCATTGAATTTCCGTTGATCTAAATTGGGTAGTATATGCAGAGGATGGACATTAGTCGTTGGACATGTGAAGCGTTTGACAGGTTTTGGATTCAGATGTTCTATAGGAATAATCCGTTTGAGAAGGCGTGACGCATCTATTCTTAGTAGTTTCTGAGTAAGGAGATATCGCTATCCTAATGCCATGATTAAGCAGAATTCTGCCAACACACTGTGATGATTAAATCCGGTCACGCTACACGTCCGATAGCGTCAACAAAGTTGAGGGCGAGACGCTTCGGCTACTATGTCTGGATCAGTACTGCGTGTTGCGGAAAAACAATATTCCACCACCCAGCCCGCCACTGAACACATCCAGGTCTCCGTCCGTGTCAATATCTATAAACGCGGGGACCGCAAGGATCGGGAAAGGAGCTGGAAGTGTACCGGATTCAACAAAAACGGGCACCTCTGTATTTCCCTCATTCATGTAAAGGACAACTCCATCGGCTTCGCGCCCCAGAATTAGATCTTGATCCCCATCTCCGTCCAAGTCGGCAAAGCGGGGCACACTTCGCCGTCCAACGTCGATGCCTTCGAATTCGTCGCTGACAAGCTCAAATTGTGGTACACTCGGGCTGCCGTTGTTGCGGTAAAAATTCAGATCTCCCGATGACTCGCCAATGAAAAGATCCAGGTCCCCGTCTGCGTCAATATCTACAAGGGCAGGCGTACTGTTGCTACCACGGGTGAGAGTTACGGTATTACTTTCATCTAGTACAAAATCCGGTACACTCGGGGTTCCATCATTGCGGAAATACAAACTGCCCTTGTTCCAGGTACCTACCAGCATATCCAAATCTCCATCCGCATCAAGGTCCGCCACAGCAGGTGCGAGATTGTAATGCCCCCCGATGGGAAGCGGCGATCGTCGTTGCCAGCGAAGATGTCCGGGCACAGAGGTGTTTTCGAAGAAATGGATTGTGGCGGTATTAAAATCGTGCGTTGAGATCTTGTTGGAGATCAGTAGGTCATGATCTCCGTCTGCGTCCAGATCAGCAAATACAGGGTAGGAATCTGCACCGACATCAATTCCCGACAGTAATGTTTTTGTTTTCAGCACAAGTCCCTCCGGTGTCGGATCCATGTAGTAGAGATTGTCCACTGCAGACGTGTTTGGGTTGAATGCTCCGCCAAGCACTCCGAACAGCAGTTCAGCGGTGTCATCCCCGTCAAGGTCAGCAAAGAGAACGGAATTGTAGCCGCTAGTCTTGATCGGATCGTCAGGCGGATAGGCAACCGGTTCATTGCGAAGGTTCGGCTCCGCACAGGTTCCGGTATTGGAAATCAGCAAAATGCCCGGTTCAAAAAAATCTCCCCAAAAGAGATCCTCATCGCCGTCCTGATCAATATCGTGGAACGACAGAGCATTGGCACCGTGCAGGGTAGCAAACATGCCAAGAATTTCTATGTCCTCAAACCGCTCGGTCACTAGCCGAAATCTTGGAAGCCCAGGTTCGTCTTTACCAACAGATTCATAGTGCAGTACGGTTCCGCTGACACGGCCAATAAACAGATCCAGGAGTCCATCACAGTCTAGGTCAATGACGGTCGGGATATTTTGGCGATCTATAAAGAGTGGTTCGCCCTCTGCATCTAGTAATGAATCTAGGGGCGCGGCAAAGGAAGCGGAGGTGGCGGTTCCTTCGTTGCGAAAAAGCCGCACATAACTGAAGACGGTTTCGCTGATCAAGTCATAGTCGCCGTCCTGATCTAGGTCAACGAATCGGTACCACTCACCTACATCCAGATCTTGATACTGATCACTGCGCCAGGTAAACGAGGGTGCGGTGGTGCTGCCGGTGTTTTCAAAATACTTGATGTGACCGGTTAACTCCTGAACAAACAGGTCCAGGTCCTGATCGCCATCAATATCAATCAGTTGTGGTCTAGGCAGATTGAATCCACCATGGAATGGATGATCAAGAGGCTCGCCATCCACCCCAAATACCTCAATCCCATAGATCTCCTGGACATATGAGGGGGGAAACTCAGGAGGACCCTGCTGGGTTGTCTGTGTGGTCGCACAGCCTGACAGGAAAGCAAGGGCAAGACCAAGGGAAACCCAATTCCTAGCGGGTCCCAAGACCAGTGGGATTCGGCCCCACTTCGAGCATTTTTGTGATTTCACGAGATTCCGAGTCAATGACTGCAATGACCCCTGGGAGATGGCCATCCTGCCATGAATATCGGCCAGAATAGGCTCCCTTGAGATTATTGTTGGAGATATACACGTTGCGTCCATTCGGTGAGATGGCAGCTCCATGAGGCTCCGCAAGTCCTTCAACGGTTGCCGCAACTGCGCGCTCGGCAACATCTACGACCGTGGCACGATTGCCCATCTTGTTGCCAAACCAGACATAATTCCCATCTGGACTAAACACAGGATGCCAAGGTGCCATACCAACCTTGATAGACCCGTCTGGAACTGGGGTAAAAGGATCCGACGACAGGTCAAAGAAGAGAAATTCGCCGGTAAGCTGTCCTCCCGCGACCATCACCTGACCATCTGGTGATACAGCAAATTGCACGAGTGTGTGTGGATCTCCTTGGAGCCTCCGCATAAAGAATTCCTCGGCGGCGACATCAACCACGAACATATCATTTTGTGCAAGGCTTGCGACGTACACATATTTACCGCTTGGATTGATTGCCAGTGCATGGGGGCGGGGGAAAAACACATCCAGCTCTTCAATCTCCATCCCATTCCGCTCAACGATGCCAATTCTCTGAGGTGGGTTGACAGCTTTCATGGATCGGCCCACAAACAGGAGGCTGTCGCTTGGGCTGACTACTAGCATTCCCGGTCGCTCAAAAGCAATCTGATCAATCAGCTCATTATTTCGGTTGAACTTCAGTACGGTGTCATCCCCGATCAGGGAGACATAGAACGCAGATCCATCGGGTTCAACGGCCACATGATGAGGCCTGGAGTTCTCGGTGAAGCCCAGTTCCTGCAGGTCAATCGTCCGGATGACCACATTCGCATCCATGTCAATGACCGCAACTTTGGCGGCTCCCTGGATGCATGCATACAATAGGTTAGATGTATCCGAGTAGGCAACATGCCCTTCGTCATTCGGGGCGCCACGCTCGATCCATGACCGAACTGTCAGAACATCTTCGTCGGACAATTTCGCGGCATGGGCGCTCAATGGGTCCTCACCGGAGAGGTTGTTAGCCAGACGGATCAACAGACTCCCATCTGGATCGTAAGGGATCACAATCTCCCCATGATCCGATCCGGCCATGATCCCATCCCACGATTCAAGAGAGAGGCCGGTCTCCCGCTCTAGGAGCAGAGCAAATTTCTCCTGAATGA
Organism: Rhodothermaceae bacterium; assembly: GCA_009838195.1. NCBI lineage: Bacteria > Pseudomonadati > Rhodothermota > Rhodothermia > Rhodothermales > Rhodothermaceae > Rhodothermaceae bacterium. Next base: position 76,328 of record VXSC01000027.1, read on the forward strand.
TGGGTAGGACATCGCGGCTGAAAATGGGCGGTGCCGACTGCGCCAACGCATGTCCATAAAAAAGCACCAGAAAAAATGCAACGCCAGAAAAATATTTTCTTAGCATACGACTGGAGATTCACCTATATATCAATATTTTGTTTTCGGACAATGAAGAGTCCCTCGCCGATACTGGTAACGATGATCGTGCCACTGGGGAAGTAGGGATAATTGCTCCACGACCCCTCAAACCCCGGCTTGTCCGTGCCTATCGGATGGGTGTCAAAGAAGCCGATTTCTACTGGGTTGGTGCGATCGCTGATGTCAAAGATTCGCAGCCCGCTCATGTAATTGGACTGATACATCACATCTCCCTGAATGTACAGGTTATGATCACTTGAAAGGTTCTCTGACATGAATTCCTTCTCCAACAGGGGGTCGTCCAAGTCCGATACATTCCAGATGAGGGTTCGCGTACCCACGACATTTCCACTTAACTCATCAATCTCATCGTTCATATAAAAGTACTCAAAGTCGTCGGTGACCCAGCCTTGGTGAGCATATGCTACATTTGGGTATTCTGCCACGGAGAGGGCCACAGGATTTTCTTTATCCGTGACATCCGAGATGCTGAGTGCGGTCTCATTCGAGTTAAAGCAAATCTCTTTTCCGTGATAGTCGGTGTCTGGTCCCTCATAGATTACGCACTGCGCATCATGTGAGTAACCTGTACCGGCGCGGCCAGTACTCGGATCTGCAAAGCAGCCAGCAAATTGAGGCGAAACAGGATCCTGTATGTTGACCATGTGCAATCCTCCTCCACAGGTATCCCCACCACCACTGCTTCCAACCACATAGGCGAATCCAGTGTCTTCGTTGATCACGACGTTGTGAGCACTGGCGATGCCATCATAAATCGCATCTTCCGTGAAGGTAACTGGTGTGTCACTATCCTCGCGAAGGCGGGTTAAGTCAAAGATCTGCATACCATGCTCGCCCGCATTATCGGCTACAATGAACGCATGGTTGGCATGGACCTTGATATCTCGCCAGGAATTCGGATTTGCACCTTCGGTCAACGGCAGGTCTCCTTTCAAGACTGGGTTGGTCGGATCCGTAATGTCTACAAAAGAAGTTCCATTGGTTCGTCCCACCAAGGCATATTCACGGCTGGTTTCAGGGTCAACCCATCCCCAGACATCGTTCGCTTGGATCCCGTCGCCCCCTCCAAGATCTTCAATCGTCATATAGGAGAGTAGATCAACGTTCCCACAGTCAAACTGCCCGGCCACCCCGTCGGCACAGTCTACAGCGCCACTTGAGATGAGTACAACCTCTTTGCCGGTTTTCAGCGGGTCACTCACGACCCATTCACCACTTTCGCCGTCCATAGTAGCTACGCGAACCGAGCCCTTACCAAGGTTCGTAAAGGGTGCACTAATAACACCTGTGTTATCTCCAAGGGAAATAACCATGCCGAAAAGCTGATCTCCTGTCCCCGCTTCAATGGTACCTGTTCTGGCCCATTGCATGGAGTCCATATCTAGTTCGTACGACCACACAGATCCCATCTGACCACCGGCGACAGGCAGACCTGCAAGCAGGGTTGTGTTATTAGAGCCGAAACCGAGGCCGAAGATATCAAAGCCACCTATTTCCGTAGCCAGCACTTGGAGAATTTCAAGCCCCTGGACGCCAATCGCTGCCCAGACCAATTTACCTGGAGGAGGAGGCGCGGTTGGCTGTATATTGGGAACGATCCCTGGGGCGCCTGCAAAGAGCATTGAGTCAGCAACCACCTGCAGGGCAACTCCCAGTCCCCGGCCATTAATATTTTCTTGATCACCACTCAGGATTTGCTGGCCATGCCACTGACCGTCGTGATTCGCAAAATGGTATACGGCTCCAGCGCCTTCATTGGCACCGGGAGCACCAACGTAGACGCTTCCATTGCCTGCAACTGCAACGGATGAGCCAAATAAATCCGCCACCTGCACATTTTCGTGTGTCAGTATACCTGCCTCTTCGAAGCCACCCTCTCCACGCGTGTAAACAGACACGGAGTTAGTTGAATCAACCCCAGTCATACCTCCTGTAACGAGGGTTGCCCCCGAAAAGGCAACGCTTCCGCCAATTGGTGCTTCTTCCGAGCCAGATACCTTCGCAACTTCTTCCCAGTCACCCGTTTCGCTATTTTGGGCAAAGACGTAAACTGCACCACCAGTTCCTTCCATAGAGGGGGCGCCGATTGCAAGGTGCTCTCCGTTGGCAACGATCTGGTAGCCAAACCCATCTCCTGCTGTAGCGTCCGAGGCTATGAGTTCACCGGCAACCTGCCATCCCTCTTCGTCACCTGTGTATTGATAGATATAGACAATTCCTGACTGATCGTCATCAGGGATAGGGTGCCCTACCAAGATGGAATTTTCGGTAGTCTCCGTAGCGAGGCCGAGAGCATTAATCTGGGCGTAAGCTGTAGATGGCACGGCGAAAAGTAGTAAGAGGGAAAAGTATTTCATGACGAAGATTGGCCATTGGGTTAACAGAATCAAGTCCCCTAGTACGATTTTGACGGACATAGGATGCAGAAAATACGTCAGGATTCCTTCTGCAGTACTAGGAAGGCAAGTGGAGGGAGTGTCACGACGATACTCGAGGGGCGACCGTGGCATGGAACGGGCATGCTCTCCACGCGCCCCATATTACCCATGTCACTTCCCCCATATATGGATGCATCACTATTTAAGCGTTCGTGCCAATGGCCCTTTTTTTCAACACCAATCCTGAAATTCTCCCGAGGAACCGGGGTCATGTTCAGAGCGAACACAATGCTTTCAGATCCCTGCTTTCGCTCATAGACAAGAATCGAGTCATTGACATGTTCACCAATCCACGACCATCCGTCCGGACCATCATTCCAGAGAGCAGGCGACTCTAGATATAGAGTGTTCAGGTCTTTCACGAGGCGAAGGATCCCGCCATGCAGGGGACTGTTGACTAAATCCCAGTTTAATGGGTGATCATGAGTCCACTCCTGGGTTTGAGCAAACTCGCTACCCATAAATAGCATCTTTTTGCCGGGATGCCCGAACATGTGTCCCAAGAGGAGTCGATAATTGGCGGCTTTCTGCCACTCATCCCCCGGCATACGATCCCAGAGAGAGCCCTTGCCGTGAACGACCTCATCATGCGAAAGAGGAAGTACATAGTGCTCACTGAATGCATACACGAAGGAGAAGGTTAACAGGTTATGGTGGTACTTGCGATGCACTGGATCCTCACGCATGTAGGCGAGCACATCGTTCATCCAGCCCATATTCCACTTGTACATGAAGCCGAGCCCCTGGTCGTAGGTCGGGGCGGATACTCCTTGAAATGCAGTCGATTCTTCTGCAATGGTAAAAGCACCGGGAAAGTGCGAATAGACAGCCTCGTTGGTTTTTTTGAGGACATCAATGGCCTCAAGGTTTTCGCGCTCACCATACGTATTCGGAGACCACTCATCGCGTGAATAATCCCGGTACAGCATGGAGGCAACGGCATCCACACGTAAAGCGTCGATGTGGTACTTATCCAGCCAGAAGAGTGCGTTCGAAATCAGAAAATTCCGTACTCCGGCTTTTCCATAGTCAAAAATATAGGTTCCCCAGTCTGGGTGGTAGCGCATTTTGGGATCATCGTACTCAAACAGGGTGGAGCCATCATAATAAACCAACCCTTGTGGATCCGTAGCAAAGTGGGCGGGGACCCAGTCGACGATCACACCAATTCCCCGTTGATGGAGAGTATCAATCAGAAACATCAGATCTTCAGGAGAGCCGTATCGGTAAGTCGGGCAGAAGTATCCGACCACCTGATATCCCCACGATCCATAAAACGCGTGCTCGGCAACAGGAAGTAGTTCAACATGAGTAAAACCCAGATCGCTGACGTGATCTGCGAGTGCCTCGGCAATTTCTCGATAGGACAGGGAGGTGCCGTACTCTTTATGCTGCCAGGATCCAAGGTGCACTTCGTAGATGGAGATTGGCTTCCCTAGCGTAGCTGCCCCATCCCGCTGATTCATCCACGCTTTATCCTGCCAGTCATACTGCAGGGGATTTAAAACGGCAGAGAGTCCCTGCACGCTACTTCCCTGAGATACGGGTGGCTCCATTTGAACCGCGAAAGGGTCACACTTGTCCACTGTATACAGGCCGTGCTGGATGCGGTATTTGTATCGCTGCCCCCTTGAAGCACCAGGAACGAAGCATTCCCAGCAACCGCTTCCGGTTTTTTGCATGGGATGCGCCTCTGCCTGCCAGTCATTAAAATCTCCAATGACATGAATGGTATCTGCATGCGGTGCCCAGACTGCAAACCAGGCGCCATCTTCGTGCAAATGTCCACCAAGCCGCTCGTAACTCTTGGTCAATTCTCCTTGATCCCAAAAATAGAGATCTTCATCTGAGAGCCACCGCTCCCTCTGTTTTTTAGACTTGCTGGGCATTCAATACACGAGCTAGCTATAAAGGAAATACCTCACATCGAAGGACAAAAAACGGTTGTACTTCACTGAAACCATATAGTTAAAAGTGGGACAGAGATCTAGGGGGATTTCCGAATCGGACGATCCCGGATCCTCAATCCGTTTCTGGATCGATTGACACAGAACAAAGTGTGTCGAAAACTGAAAGGGGGTGAGAGAGATATTCCGCCTGAATTATGATATCAACCGCTTATAAGCAACAGGCTGGGGTAGAGCAAAGTCAGCAAGTTAGAAATCTGCTTCTTTTGTGGTGTTGCAATTGTTAACCTTGGGCGAGAAATTGTACCGTTCTGGTACGAATCCAAGAGCGCTTTTAACAAATGACGATGAATTAGTCGCTAAATTCGGCCGAATAGGTCCATCATTACACACGAGATCAATAATTCGCTTGCAGAGATGGCGATTATTGTTAATTCGATTACTTTCGTATCGGGATCATATGAGAGGATTAGCCGACTCCCTGATAGAATACTAGTGTTCCTACGTAACGGTGCGTGTTCGGGGCAGCCCCCTTGTCGGGGCCTGTATGAATTCCATAATCTATTGCAGCATTTTCATGACGACTAATCACAATCCACATAACTGGCCATACCGGGTTTTCCGACTGGAGGATCGGGAGGCTACCTTGTCCGGTGAAATCCGAGCCGGCTTTGCCACGTTCATGGTGATGGCCTACATCATTTTCGTCAACCCAAGTATACTGGGCGGAGCAGCTGACAGCGTCGGCATGGTGATGCCCCCGGCTGCTATACTGAGCCTGACATGCTTGGCCGCAGGGGTTCTAACCATCTTCATGGGCTTGTATGCGAACTATCCATTTGCTCTGGCGCCCGGCATGGGGCTCAATGCTGTCGTAGCGTTTCAGCTAGTTGGACAGATGGGATTAACGTGGGGGCAGGCTATGACGGTCGTTCTCATAGAAGGACTTATCATTTTTGTGCTTGTACTGACAAAATTTCGGGAAGCAATGATGGATGCCATCCCAATGTCTCTGAAAAAATCTATAGGCGCAGGCATTGGCCTGTTTCTAGCTCTCATTGGAGGCATTAACAGTGGGATTATCGTCACTACGGCCGGGACGCCTCTTGCACTGGGAAATTTGAGCCAGATCAGCGTGGTTACATTTCTCTTCGGACTCCTGCTGACAGTTTGGTTGATGGCCCGAGGTATTAAGGGTGCACTCTTATGGGGCATTGGCGCGACTACGCTTCTGGCGATTACTCTCAATCTGATGGTTGCCGATGGTACCGCATTTGGCGGAAGTGCTCAAGTTCCTACAGAATTTATTTGGCTTCCCCAAGGTATTATTGGGTCAGATTCCATTTTTGGTCGAATTGATTTCGGGCTTTTTACTCAATTGGGAATATTGGCTGCAATTCTGGCGGTATTTTCTCTCTTGCTGACCGATTTTTTCGACACAATGGGTACAGTTGTTGGTCTGGGTGAAGAGGGAGGATTTCTGACAAAGGAGGGCAAGTTGCCGGGTATTAACAGAGTGCTATTAGTGGATTCGGTGGGTGCAGCATTCGGAGGTTTTTCGAATGTGAGCAGTAACACGACCTATATTGAGAGTGCAGCTGGCATTGCGGAAGGAGGGCGCACTGGATTGACGGCTGTAGTAGTCGGTGTGCTCTTTTTGCTGTGTATGTTCTTTAGTCCGCTTGCAGGCATCATCCCTGCAGAGGCTACGGCCCCCGCACTCATTCTGGTAGGCTTTCTGATGATGGGCACACTTCGGGATATCCCCTGGAAAGACTATGAGGCGTCCATTCCCGCTTTTCTTACATTGCTATTGATGCCGCTGACGTACAGCATCACTAACGGCATAGGAGTCGGCATTATCACCTACACGGTACTCAAACTGCTGGCTGGCAAGCACCATGAAATTCACTGGCTCCTCATCGTGGCGGCCGTCGCTTTCGTGGTTTATTTTGTGCTTTCTATCTAGTCGTAGCAGCAAGAACTACACGAAATAGTCAAAATCTGCTTCGGTCCGCACCCGGCGAAGAACCTGGAATATTTTTGCAGGCATCACATGTGGATCCACTCGAATACTATGAGAGCGTCCCTGCCAGATATATCGTTCTCCGCCGAGTAAATCAAGCATTTGGAAGGGGGCTGCCTTTGGTAACTTCAATTCTTCAAGGGGAAGTAGGATCTCTCCCTCCTGAACCTGAAACGGATCCAAGCTCACGATGCATACGATAGAGTTCTCACCTGAATTCTTCCAGTAGGCAAGCATAAGGGGGTTTTGAATTTCCAGAAACTGGAGATTTCGTAACTGCTGCAGGGCAGCATTGTTTTTCCTGATTTGGTTGATGGCCTGGAACAGACTCTGAAGAGAGTTCGGGTCATTCCAGTTCCAGGTACGGATTTCATATTTCTCGTTATTGGCATATTCTTCCCGGTCGGGATGCCTCTCTGCAAGAACGTGCTCATATGGGGGGCCGTAGACTCCATATACCGGAGAGAGTGTTGCCGCGAGTACGTACCGGATAATGTGTGCGGGGCGCCCACCACTGACCAGGTATTCATGCAAGATATCGGGGGTATTTGGCCAGAAGCTGGGCCGGAAGTATTCACCGACATTGGTGGACGTGAGTTCTTGGAGATAGTCGGTGATCTCTTCTTTTGTATTTCGCCATGTGAAGTAGGTGTAGGAGTTATTGAACCCCAGTTTTGCGAGCATATACATGATTTTCGGCCGCGTAAACGCTTCTGCAAGAAAAATCAGGTCAGGGTGCTTCGTGCGAAGTCGACTCAGGCACCATGTCCAGAACGCCAGCGGTTTTGTGTGCGGGTTGTCGACCCGGAATACACGGACCCCCCGTTTGATCCAGAACTCAAACACTTGTTTGAGTTCTTCCCAGAGTGCACGCCAGTCTGCACATTCAAAATTCAGCGGATAGACATCCTGGTATTTTTTCGGGGGATTTTCTGCATAGCGGATGCTGTCGTCGGCACGTTTCCTGAACCATTCAGGGTGTTCTTTCACCCAAGGATGATCAGGAGAGCACTGGAATGCGATATCAAGTGCCACTTCGAGGCCTAGTTTTGTTGCTTTGGCGACAAACCGGTCAAATGCAGGGAACCCTCCCAGTTCTTTATGGATGCTGGTATGCCCTCCATCAGGGCTGCCAATTGCCCAAGGGCTCCCCGGCTCCGTAGGTTCTGCCTCCGGGCTGTTGTCTTTGCCCTTTCGGAAAGTGGTGCCGATTGGATGAATCGGGGGCAGATACACGATGTCGAACCCCATATCCCGGATGCGCTCAAGATGTAGCGCTGCATCGTCAAACGTTCCGTGCATGCCCGGTGCATTCGCACTAGATCGCGGAAAAAATTCGTACCATGCTGCGAATGCGGCAAGTTTGCGATCAACCTCAACCGTGAGTACAGGGCTCTGGACTGCACCTTTTTGCGGGTCGTTAGCCAGTGCTAACTGCAGGGGTTCCTCTTCCAGCGGGGCCTGGATATCCCCCTTGGTATACCGTTTCGCAAAAGAGAGGAGCTTTTCACGGGCCTCCAGGGGAGCATTGACCGCGTACTCCTTGAGCAGAGCGGCGCCATCCAGAAGTTCTATTTTGAGCTCCGCTTCGGGCATCTTTGCCTTAAAACGGCGCCCATATTCCTCTTGCCACGAACCATAACGGTCAATCCAGGCCTGTACATGGTACGTGTAGAGGCCGGGAGTCTCCGTTACAAAACTGCCCGTGTATTCATCGTTATAGGTTGGTGTCATACGGATTTCTTCGGTGGCACCACCCAGGTGTGTCACGTAGAGTTTTGCGCAAAGTTGGTCGTGTCCGTCAACAATTATGTCTGCAGTGACGTTGACCCGTTCTCCCACGGTTCGTTTGATGTGCCAGTCGCCTTCATGGACGCGGGGAGATACGGAAATAATAAAAACACGGGACCAGCGATCAGAGGCGGACTTCATATTGTGGTCATAATTTCTTATTCTCGGTGCCACCGGCAGTAGCGTGGTGCTTACCGGTTCAACGAATCTATTCAAAAAGCATGTATATCCCACCGGATATAACTCATGGATAAAACTACAGTATTAGGAGCATATCTCGATCAAAACGGGGTGAATTTCTCCATTTTTAGTGCAAACGCTGATCGTGTAGAGCTGGTCCTGCTTGATGAAGAGCATTCCCTGGAACGTACAATAGACGTGAGCGGACGCACCGGGGATGTGTGGCATGTATATGTGCCAGGGATACGGCCAGGGCAGCGATATGCCTATCGTGTCCATGGTCCATGGGCGCCAGACGAAGGGCACCGGTTCAATAGTGCAAAGCTGTTGTTGGACCCGTACGCTCGTGCCATCAGCAGGATGCCGGTATGGGATAACAGTTTGTTTGGCCACGACCGTAACCGTGATGACCGGGTCCTGAATCCAGTGGACAGTGCCTCCTATGCACCGATTGGTGTAGTGACCGATCCTGGGATCTCGGAAAAATCAGCGATGAGGCCTGATACCCCTTGGACAGATACCGTGATTTATGAAACGCACATCAAAGGGCTGAGCATCCAGAACCCGGATGTACCGCCTTCACTTCGCGGGACTTATCTGGGAGCTGCTTCTGATGCAGTTTTGGCTCATCTGAAGCATCTGGGTGTGACGACCATAGAATTATTACCCGTCTACGCTGCGGTACAGGATGAGCGTCTCGTAAAAAATGGGCTGTCGCAGTATTGGGGATACAATCCCCTTTCCTATTTCGCCCCGGATCCGCGTTTCTCGGCTGGTGGTCCAGCCTCGGCGATCAAAGAATTCAGGGTGATGGTGGATGCGATGCATGACCATGGAATTGAAGTCATCCTTGATGTGGTCTATAATCATACGGGGGAGGGGGATCATCTGGGGCCAACTCTATCTTGGCGGGGCATTGATAATGCGTCCTATTATGTACCGAAACCTGGACAGCCCCGCTTTCTCTATGACAGTACCGGATGCGGTAATACCTTGCGTGCAGAGCATGTATATGTTCGTCGTCTCATCATGGATAGCCTGCGGTATTGGGTAGAAGTGATGAATGTAGATGGCTTTCGCTTTGATCTGGCCAGCACATTGCTTCGGGAGCAAGGCAGAGTCAATCATCAAAGCGGATGGCTGCAAATGGTACAACAGGATCCTGTTTTATCCGGGGTAAAGTTGATTGCCGAACCATGGGATTTGGGCTACTCAGGTTATCAATTAGGTACGTATCCTCCGCCTTGGAGAGAGTGGAATGATAAGTATCGTGATGTCGTACGGCGTTACTGGAACGGTGAGTTCGGCATCACCGGACAGTTTGCCACGCGCATTGCTGGCTCGAGTGATCTGTTTGCTCCGGGGCATCGCCGCCCCTCGTCCTCAATTAATTACGTAACCTCGCACGATGGGTTTACACTCCAGGACTTGGTGTCCTATGAGAGGAAACACAATGAGGCCAACCAGGAAAATGGTCGTGATGGCAGATCTGTGAACTACAGTCAAAATTGCGGTCAGGAAGGGAGCTCAACGAATCCAGATATCCTGGCGCATCGGGACCGCTTAAAGCGCAGTCTGCTGACCACTTTGTTTGTATCTCAGGGAGTTCCCATGCTTCTGGGAGGAGACGAGCTTGGCCGGACACAGCAGGGGAATAATAACCCTTACTGTCAGGACAATGAGATCTCATGGTATGACTGGAATCTCGGCGAATCCAATAAAGAGCAGCTCGAATTTGTACGTGAGTTGATTGCATTCCGCGAGGATCATCCATCTCTGCGGCGTAACCGGTTCTTGACGGGACAAGTAGAAAAAAATGGCTTGCCAGACGCAATTTGGTGGCACCCTGAAGGACATGTCATGCGCTCCGAAGACTGGGCATCAACCCAAGCATTTGGAATGTGGCTTGCCGCGCCAGATATGCTATTGATTTGTTTCAACCCGACTGGCGAAGCAGTCCGGTTCAAGCTCTCGGATGAGTATGTCTGGAGTTGGGGGCTGGGCTGGGGGGAGAGTACGGTTGTGGCAGGTGAAGATTTGAAAGGAGGGGTCGCCAGTGTTGCCTCGCAGTCGGTGCTAATCCTGCGCGTTCAGTCGTCTGCTTCGGAGCGTGGTATGGTGTAGCCACTGATCGGCGACTTCTCGCAACTGTAAATGCTGCTCTGGTAGAAGGGACCAGCACCAGTTTCCGACAAGAGTTCCAGGGAAGTTCATCCGGGCATCACTGTCGAGCTCTAGGATATCCTGTACAGGTAGAATCACCATTTTGGCCTCGGAGTCCAGACACCGTGCAATGGCCATCCGGCATACGTCTTCATCGGATTCGATCTGCAAATAATCCTTTGCGAATTCATGCTCATATTCGGTCAGGGAGTTCCACCAGCCGAGAAGGGTATTGTTGTCGTGGGTACCGGTATACACGCACTGGTTGGGTTTGTAGTTATGTGGTAGGTGCAGGTTATCCATTCCCGCATCAAACCCAAACTGAATGACAGCCATTCCTGGGAACGCGTTCGTCTTCATCAGTTCAATCACATCCGGTGTGATCACTCCAAGGTCTTCTGCGAGGATGGGCAGCGGGCCTAGGGTTTCTGTAAGCTGGTCAAAGAAAGCTTGTCCGGGGCCGGTTACCCAGCGTCCGCGAACAGCAGTTTCTTCCGTCGCCGGTATCTCCCAGTATCCGGCAAATCCGCGAAAATGATCGAGTCGAATGCTGTCGCATAGACTCAGTGCCCGTTTCATTCGGCGGATCCACCAGTCGAATCCCTCGGCTTCCATTGCCTTCCAGCGATAAATCGGATTTCCCCAGCGTTGCCCAGTTTTACTGAAAAAGTCTGGAGGAACGCCCGCAACTACCAGCGGCTCACCGGCATTGTCGAGCTCGAACAATTCAGGATGCGCCCACACGTCAACACTGTCATGTGCGACGTAGATGGGTAGATCCCCCATGATCTTGATTCCTTTTTGACGACAATACTCATAGAGTCTCTGCCATTGGCAATCAAAAAGAAACTGCTCGAACAGGTAGAATTGAATCTCCAGAGAATCAATCTTCAGCGAATCTTTTCCGGGTGGTTTTCGGTCCTCTGCGGACCAACTCGTCCAAATTCTATTTCGGTATTGCACCTTTCGTGCTTGAAAGGCTGCATACGGCAGCAGCCAATCTTTTTCCCTATTTACGAAGGAAATGAATTCATCCGTTTGCGGCTGTTTCACGAACCGGGAGAACGCCTGGCCCAGCAGGGTTGACTTGTAATTGGAAACGCTCTGATAATCTACACTGCCACCCGAGTGAGGATAATTAGTGTTGATTTCAGTCTCGGTGGACCACCCATCTTGCACCATCAGTTCGGGGCTGATCAGGAGTGGGTTTCCCGCAAATGATGCAGGGCTTGCGTAGGGAGAATCCCCCAGGCCTACGGGGCACATAGGGAGTAACTGCCACCAAGTCTGACCAGCTTCTGCCAGTGTATCAACAAATTTCCATGCTTCCGGTCCTAGATCCCCAATTCCAAAGCGGGTGGGCAAGGAAGTCACATGCAACAGAAGACCACTGGAGCGCATAGGGGTTCATGAGCGTAATATCCCCGCAAACTTCATTCAGACGATTTCGTGCCATGCAAACAGGTGTTCAGATCAAGATTGCCGTGCCCGGTGAGCTGTCCGGTTTAGCGTATCTCTTTGATGGTTATCGGCAGTTTTACGGAATGGAATCCGACCTCGCGGGGGCCCAAGTTTTTCTTTCGGAGCGTATGCGCCGCGGAGATTCCGTCATTCTTGTAGCCAAAGAACAGGAGGGGTTGTCCGTTGGATTTGTTCAGCTTTATCCGATGTTTTCATCGGTACGTATGGCCCCAATTTTTATTCTGAATGACTTGTATGTAGATCAAGATTGGCGTGGTCGGGGCATTGGGGAGCAGTTGATGGAGGCGGCGCGGAGGCATGCGGTGCAGAGCGGAAACATTGCACTGGAGTTGGCAACTGAAAAAACTAATGAGCGTGCACAGCGCCTTTACGAGAAGCTAGGATATTCACGAGACCGTACGTTTTATCATTACGCTCTTGATCTTTAGCTCAAGGTCGACGTGGAAAGATGTTTTTTGTGACGGCTGCAAATCGCACCCAACCCTTGTCACTCCGGTGGTAGTAGGTCTGATATGGGATAACACGGTCCAATTAGGGGTGGCGGGTACAATTTTACGTTTGATCGCAGATTATCATGGGATTGGTTTATCGCGTCGAAACTGGCTACATTGCCTCCCGCAAGAAAGAAGAGCCATAAATTCGATATATCCCCGCGACTAATCAAGCCACCGCCTTCTCAACCTTATGTGATCGCTGTACGTATCCCTGAGATTCAGGCTATTACGGAGGAGTCATGCAGGAATTATTGTTGGAACTCTCCCAGGAGGATTACGCGTATCTGATTCACATCATCCAGGGACCGTTTGACCGGTGTACGAGCCTGAAAAGGCATCTCGAAGAAATTGATTCCCCTGATCATCACGTAGCTCTGTGCGAAGAGCTTGAAAAGAAGATTCGATACCTGGGAAGCAGTGACCTTGCATATCAATTCAGAAGAGTTGTTGGTAAAGAACCTGGAGCAGATTTTCGTTATATCATTCGCGATACGGCACGATTTCTCAAAATACCCTTGGCGGACCGGGGTACAGAAAGAGATCTACTTATTCGAATGGTGCAGGAATATGCTGTGGATGTGTTCTCGAAGTATACCCAGGCGGAACAACTACAGATTCTGGAATCTCTGGGGATTGAGCGTAAACGCGCCGTTGCATTTCTGAAGAAGGCCGGAGGAATTTTTGCTGCACCTGTGCTCCTGCAGGCGTTTGGTACACTGGTGGTTCAGGGCCTGATCAAGACTGTGCTATTTGGGTGGACCGTCCGCCTGATTGGTGTAAAGCTGGCGACCTCACTGTTTGCATTTCTTTTTGCCCGCGTACCATGGTGGGCTCATACGATTATCCCCGGGGCGTGGGTCATCTCGATCGGGTTGACTACACTGGATCTCCAGGGACCCGCCCGTCGCAAGACCGTCCCAATTTTACTCTACTTGGGGCTTAGTTGTATCCGTTTGGATGCTGAGAAAGGTCAGAGAAGTGTAGACGCAAATGAAAGTTCTTGAGTCGGGACCCTTACCAAGTAGCTTCTGCCTGAAATGCATCGTAGAGTTCGGCCAATAGTCGGTTTGCTTCCTCACGCTCCAGATCAATGATTCGAGGATAGCGCAGATCGCCTGCACCAGCGGTATCCACGATCAGGGTACATAGCCCCAGGCGCCGTTGAAAAAACGTTGCAGTGATTTCGAAAGCCTGAAAACGCTCAACCGGAATAATCCAAAACTGTTGACTGAATACGCGCCGGCGAATCAGCAAATTCCCGTCATAGTATGCCCATCGGTGACACAGATACTGGAGCGAAGCTAGTCCCCATCCGGCTGGCAAGAGACATAATCCCCAGAGAGCAAGGGGCCACCACAATAGTGATATAATAACCGAGGAAAGTACAATCAGAAGGCTGTAACGCAGGGTACGTCTGCGAATGGTCAGCCGACTGACAGGCGCATAGGATTCTGGAATTGAGAACGGTCGAATTTTAGGAGCCAACGCAGTGATTTCTGCCCACTTGGCAAAGGGCATTCCGGGCTGGAATCCCCGTTCACCACTTTGCAGGCCGAGCGTTTGCATTTCCAGTCGATGCCAGTTGTATAGCCTCATGAGCGGATTGGATCGGATGAGGAAGGACTGAACACGTTTATATGGAATGGCCCCCTCATGAAGAGTAATCAGGCCGAATCTACGGCGGATTTTCATTGCACCGAGTTCGATCCGAAAATTGTAAAACCGAATCAGGTTCTGAATGAAGCCCAAAGTCCAGCCAAGTACAAAGGTAACTAGAAGCAGTAGGGCTATAAGCAGTGGCCAGAATTCCTCAATGGTCCCGCTAAAAAAGTTTTGTTCTACAAGCCAAGTGGTGAGTGCGCGACCGTCGACGATGCCGAAGGATTCCAATTGAAAGAACACACCAACCAGGAGTGCACTGATTCCGAGGGAGAACTGGTAAATACTTGAGAGCAATACCCGCCTCAGCGGCATAAAAAAGCTTGGAGAGGTAGGAGATTCGGGCGAATCAACAGCTTGTGCCGTTCGGAGCAGGTTTCGTATCCGCTCCGCCTCACGGACTCCAACATAGGATAGGTTTCCCTCTGCGTCTCCCGTTCCTGCAGTTTCAATCCTGACAGCAGCAGTCCCAAGGATCCGGGCAAGCATATTACGCTCAATGGAGACCGTGTGAATACGCTCGGAAGGAATATTGCGTCGTACCCGCTTGAATACTCCGTAATAAATGACCAATTCATCGCTCGTAACATGGTATCGAAACCTGATGTATTTGGCAATTGCATAAGGCCCGGTGACGGTCGCGTAGAAGGTGGCGAAAATCAAGGAGTACCTCTGCGCGTCCCCGCCATAACTGGGTGACGAGAGTGCGGCAAAGGCAAATCCGACAATGGCCAGAAACACATAATGCACGAAGGTCAATGGGTGCAATTGGCGAAATACCGCGGAAGGCGCCTCCATTAATCCATGTATTCTGCGATAAATTCGCGCACTGTATCGCGCAGTTGCACCGCCTCATCGTAGGGGAGTCCTGGGACGACCACATCCGTACTTCTGGTTCCGGCAGTGTGTACGACTAAGCGGGCGAGATCGTAATTTCCTTCAATCAGGTCCTGAGCAACGTCCAAGTGCTGGATGCGACGAAGAGGGACGATCGTCTGCACTCGGTTCCAGATTCCCCGGATGGCGTAGAGATCCTCATCGCGCAATTCATACCGCCAGTATCTGTAACGCAATTTTGGGATGATCAAGATCCATGCTAAACAGATAACCAACAGCAGGCCTGTCCACAAACCCGGTAGAAACGTATCATTGTCCGAGAAGAAGAGAATGACATCAACCGTTGTACAGACCGGAAGCAAAATTCCCCAGCTCAGTGCTCCCTTGATGGTCCAAACTTTTATGACTGCTGGATCAAGTATTTGCATAATTCCTTATAAGGAGCCAAAGAAAGTGCGCCAGAACCGTTGACTTGTTATAATATGAGCACGCCAATCACGGTCAGTATACTGGGATGCGGATATATTGGTCAGCCCTTGGCCAAACTGTTTCTGAAACGTGGCTGGCGGGTACGCGGATCAACGACCAGTGAATCAAAGCTTACGAACTTGTTGGCAGATGGGATAGAGCCGTATCTCCTTAGATTAACCCCAAACCTGGAGGGGTATGGCCGACGTGATTTTTTTGACTCCGACGTCGTTGTGATCAATTTTCCGCCAGGGCGCAAGCGGGCCGATGTGGAGGCGTTTATGGAAGCTGCAATGGGATCGCTTCTCACCTACTTAAAGGAGGGGCAGGTACAGAAGGTGTTGTTTATCAGTTCAACAAGTGTGTATAGCGCCGGGTATGTACATGAAGAGGATGCAGGTAAATTGCCGCCAAGTAGTGCATCGGGTGCCGCACTACTTGCCGCAGAGGAATTAATCAGAAATGCATCAGATTTCAAGAGCACCGTGCTCCGATTCGCCGGACTCTATGGGTATGAACGTAAGCCGGGACGATTCTGGTCAGGGCGTCCGTTACGGGATCCACAAAACGCCGTGAACATGCTGCACCGCGATGACGCTGTGAGAGTTGCAATGGAGGTGGTAAAGCAACAGTGCTGGGGACAAACCTTTAATGTATGTGCGGACTTACATCCGACCAGAGCCGAGTTCTATGCCCGCGCAGCATCGAATCTAGGTCTGCCCCCTCCACAAGGTTCCTTTGGTGAATCCCGTCCCAATAAGGTGGTGCTTAGTGATAAGGTAAGAATGCATCTCGGATATACGTTCAAGTTTCCCGATCCATTGGCTCCAGCGCCGTAACGGGCAACATTCCAGCGGAGATTCCAGTTGCAAGTATAAAACTGTAAAGATGAACGAATTAACGCCTGAAGAGGCCTACGTCATACTAGAGAAAGGGACCGAGCGCCCGTTTACAGGGGAATACTATGAGCATGATGCTGCAGGGATTTATCTCTGCCGCCGGTGCGACGCACCTCTGTATCGGTCGGAGGATAAGTTTCGCTCAGGATGTGGATGGCCCAGCTTCGACGATGAAATACCGGGTCAGGTCCAACGTGTACCCGATGCAGACGGACGTCGTACAGAGATCATTTGCGCGAATTGCAATGGGCACCTCGGACACGTATTTACAGGAGAGATGTTTACCGCCAAGAATACGCGTCATTGTGTTAACTCGCTGTCCATGAAATTCATGGCAAGCGACAAGGCCAACTCCTGACGGTGGATTCCCTTCATTACATAGTGCCGGAGGTGGGACTCGAACCCACACATCCGAAGGGACACAGGTTCCTAAGACCTGCGCGTCTACCAGTTCCGCCACTCCGGCAAGCGATCGGAGTGATATAAACTTATGAAAAATAGTTCCATCGTTTGCGGGATCATCAGCTTGTTGCTGTTGATGCCATCTGCCCAGGCGAAGCAGATGAGCACTTCTGGAGAAGCGGATACGGTCGTCGTGCGACACCAGTGGTATTCCCAGGCGCATCTAGAGGCCCCAGGTTCACATATTGTGGATAAAGATTGGATTGAGAATGTGCGCTTGGGGACGCTGCAGTTACCTCAATGTGCTGGAGCTCTAGTGAGTGCGGATGGTCTGGCTGTGACCAGTGCTGCATGCCTGCGTTCTCTAGAAACCTGGATTCGACCAACCGATTCGGTGTTTGTGGCCGATGAATTGTTGCAAGAGCGCAGGTTGGCAGGGCTCGCCGTAGAGCAGCTTGTCGAGGTCCGAAAGCTTGACAGCCCAGAAGATCCGCCCAGCGATGCACTGCCCAGAACACGTACGGAGATTGTTGCCGCGGACGACAGTAGTAGTTTCTGGGAATATACCTGGCGTATCTACGATGATGTGAGGCTAGTACTGATTCCGCCTGTGGAGGTGGCAAATTTTGGCAATGAAGAGGGGGTCTATCCCAGGTATGCACTGGACTTTGCACTCTTCAGGGTGTATGATGAGAGCGGTCAATCTCTGGACACCGAAAACTACTTTGCGTGGAGTGATCGTCCGCCCGATCATCGGGAAAAATTATTCGCCACTGCAGTGGATGAAAACGGACCGTTTACGAGTGTTACCCTGTCAAATACATTCACGTACAACGGGACCGTCAGTCCGCCTTACACGACGTTGTACGGTATGTTGGATTTGCATCATTCGCACGGGGCAATAGGGGTTTGGGGATTACCAGCGGGGTGGATTGCTGGAATCAAAGAGAGTGATTTATCCGCCGCATTGAATTTTTCTGTGGCCGGTAAATGTGCTCAGATAGGAACGGGCATTGTAGATATAGACTTGGAGATTCTTGGCATTGCCTTTGATCATGCATTCACAGGGGGGCGTGAGCGCTGTGTAGCAGTTTCGACTTCGGGTATCCTGTCACTTCTAAGGACCGTATTCGAGGCGGAGAATATTGTGGAGGAATTGGCAGAACAGGCACGAAGTGCAGAGGAGAATGGGTAAGTACAAAAATTGGTTGATTGCAGGGTTCCTGATATGTCTGGCAGGTTGTGCCCCCAGCGCCGTAGAGGTAGTCCAGGTGATTAATCAGCCTCTGGTCGTGGAAGAGCCTCAATCCTCTGTTTCACCCGTGGAAGCGCCGGATCCTACCCTTTCTCTGACTGTGGACCGATTCGATGTGGATCTTGATCGGTTTGACGGGGGGAAGATGTGGACGTTTGATAGCCCGCCTGTGGAGTGGCTTGCGGAAGAGTATGGGATAGACGCTGATTCTGCATGGTTTGCCAGAGCCAGACTGGGGGCATTACGGTTTGGGACAAACTGTTCTGCCAGCTTTGTTTCGGATCAGGGATTAATTTTAACGAATCATCACTGTGCTCGTGAGAGCATTACCGAGGTGTCTGATGAGGCGGAGCATTTACTTGAAGAGGGGTTTCTAGCTGCAACAGCTGCCGACGAGCGAAGAGTGCCTGATTTGTATGTTGAGCAACTCTGGGAAATTTCAGATGTCACCCAACGGGTACACGGTGCCAGCCGCATTGTGCGCGGGGATAATGAGCGTGTCCGTGCACGCAGGGATAAGGCTTCGGTGATTGCAGGCGAGCTGACAAGCGCTGCCAAGATGCGAGACTCAACGCTCCGGGTGGAGGTGATTGAGCTGTATAGCGGCGAACGATATGCCGCGTATACCTATCGGCGTTACGAGGATGTACGCCTGGTAATGGCTCCAGAAAAGAGACTGGGATATTTCGGAGGAGAAGAGGATAATTTTACCTTCCCCCGGTATACGCTTGATATGGCCTTTTTCCGTGCTTATGATCGAGAGGGTAATCCCGCAGTTACGCCAGAACATTACAAATGGAGTAGCGAGGGAGCAAATGCGGACGATGCCGTCTTTGTAGTGGGTAATCCAGGATCAACCAGCCGGTTTGGCAGCGTGTCGCAACTAACGTTTGAGCGAGACTATACGTTGGTTCAGCAGGTCGAAATACTGCGGCGACGTGTAGAAGCGTTGCAACCGTTCATCGGCATAGACCAAGAAGGTGCAGATGCATTTGAGAACATGTGGTTCACGGCCAGTAATTCACTCAAGGCACTCTCGGGGCAGTTGGAAGGGCTTCGTAACGACACACTGATCGCACGTCGCAGTGCAGCGGAATTTCAGATCAGAGAGGATCTCTTTCATTCAGATTCGCTATCCATGCGCTATGGCTCATTATTCCAGGAACTGGATGAACTTCAGTTGTCAAAGCGCGCGGAAGCAGGGCGTATGGCGGCGTTCACGTTCTTTGGAACGGCGGTCGGATCGCGGATCCTGACGCGTGCACTGCATGGATACTACTATGCAAATCTACAGCGTCGTGGTTATGTGGATCGGGAGGTACTTGATGAGATTCGTGAGAACGCATTGGCGTTGGATGACTTTCCGGCAGAGGTGGACAGAGAGATCATTGCTCTTCGGCTTGAAGAGCTTCTGGAAGCTTTGGGAGAGCAGGACCCAACGATGCGAAGCATATTGGGGGGACTCACAATCGATAGCCTGGCGGCAAATCTGGTAGCGACCACAGCACTCTCGGATTCTGCAAGGTTTGCCGACCTTCTGGATCAAGGGTTTCTGAGCAGTGATGATCCGGCGGTGCCAGTGATCAGCGCGTTGGCACCCTTGTATTTTACGGCTCAGCAACAGGCCGAGAGTTTCAAAAACAGAGAAGACCTTCTCGTTGCCGAGCTGGCATCGCTCCGTTTTGCGCTTTACGGTACCGGTGTGCCCCCAGATGCCTCCTTTTCGCTCCGAATATCAGACGGGCGTGTAGATGGATATACGTACAATGGAACCCGCGCACCTGCTTTTACGACCTTCTATGGGCTGTATGATCACTTTTACGCCTATCGGAACATGAGCAGATCGTGGGACCTCCCGGAACGCTGGCGGAATCCACCGGAGATGTTTGATCTCTCAACCCCGCTCAACCTAGTCAGCACCAACGATATTACGGGAGGGAATTCTGGATCCCCACTATTAAATCAGGATTTGGAGATCGTAGGTTTGGTATTTGATGGCAATATTGAATCTCTGCCCAATGTATATATATTTTCGGACCGGACAGCACGGACAGTTTCGGTAGATGTTCGGGCGATCCTGGCCTCATTACAACATGTTTACGAAGCCGAGCGGCTTGTGGAAGAGATTCTTGCGGCGCAGTAGACGCAGTGAGCTTCCAGTCAGTTTCATGCCTGGACAGAGGAACATCTCTGCAAAGGTTTAGATTGTCAGTGATGCCTCCAACACCAAACTCATCGGCATGGATAGGAATTTGCTGGTATTACAGACTAGGTTTCCATGTGGGATTCCCGCCAGATTTGGGGTAACCATGCCCGGAGGAGTATCATTCACATGGAATAACGGATAAACCCCACACAGAGGAGATGGAGCAGCCAAGACAACTTGCTTTAGTATTAGCCGGAGGAGGTGCCAGAGCTGCATATCAGGCAGGTGTTGTGTCCTATATACGTGAACTGGTTCCAGAGATCTCATATCCCATCATTACCGGTGTCTCTGCAGGAGCAATCAATGCAGCATTTCTTGCAGGCCATCCGGGTCGAGGCGGTGCAGAAGCGTTGGTGGATTGCTGGAAAAATATTGATCAAAGCAAGGTCTACGAAGCAGAATCATCCATGGGGTTAATTCGAAGGGTGCTCCCACGGGTCCCATTTGGAGACATAATGATTCGTGTTCAGGAAGGGGAGGCACTCCTCAATACGACTCCACTACGCCACTACCTTTCGCACCAGTTGCCCGCCGCTTCCGATGGCACACTGCCACAGATTCAAAAAAATCTTGACGAAGGAGAACTGACATCGGTTTGCATCACGACCACGAGTTTTACGACGGGTCAGTCTGTGAGTTGGATACAGGGACAGGATATACAGACCTGGCAGCGCCCGAATCGTATTGCGCATCGCGACACGATTACGCTTGATCATGTGATGGCCTCCTCGGCTTTACCGCTGTTATTTCCAGCGGTGAGGCTCGGCGATGAATGGTATGGGGATGGGGGAATTCGCCTCATCGCACCGATTTCACCTGCACTGCACCTGGGTGCAACAGATATTATTTGTATTTCGCCTAAGTACGTACGCACCCAAATCGAAGCCGCAGAGCCTGCGATTACCGGGTATCCACCTGCTGCACAGGTCATGGGTATCCTGCTGAATGCCACTTTCCTGGATGCGTTTGACCATGATGTTCGGATGGCAGAGAGAATGACCGAATTGGCTAAACATGTGCCCCCGTCTGAACGGGGCGGAGTCCGCCCGGTCAATATTCTTCTGATCCAACCGTCGAGGGATATTGCAAAGTTGGCCAAGGGATTGGAAGTGAAGACGAAGGGAGTTTTTCGGATGTTGACACGGGGCCTGGGAAGTGGAGAGACACTGAGTCCAGATTGGCTCAGTGTCATGCTGTTTGATCCGGAATTTATCGGACGTGTACTAGAGCTGGGCTATGAAGATGGCAGGCGGCAGACCACTGCAATCGAAAAATTTATAACAAAATCAATAGATGACTAGACGAAGGGTTTTCAGAGTGGCCAGGTTGATTCTGCTTGGATGCATGGTGTGTTCGCCAGAGATTTTCGCGCAGATTCTTCGTGGCCGCGTCAGTGACGCAGCCACCAATGAGCCGCTACCTGCAGCGACCGTGCAGATTGCGGGTACTTATCGGGGGACGATAACGAATAACGACGGGATGTATGAAATTGCAGTGGACGACTTGCCGGTTGATATAGTGGTGCGGTACATCGGATTTCGGACTGACACGCTGACTGCACACACGCTGACTCCACTGGAATTTCGACTGGAGCCAGTAGCTCTGGAGATGGAGCAGTTGGTTGTGACCGAAGATGATCCGGCCATATGGATCATGCGTCAGGTCATTGAGCGAAAGCAAATTTGGCGAAAGCAACTCAATACATTTGAGGCGCAGGCGTATAGTCGCTACACCTTTTCCAATGATTCAGGGATTGTTGCGATTGTTGAGTCTGCAGCCACCACCTGGTGGGATCAGGATCGCGGACTTCGCGAGGAGGTCACCGGGTCACGCAGCACAGGAAATGTGCCTTTGGGGGATGGGGAGGCACTCCCCGCCGCGTCAATCATGGTGAATCTGTATGACGATGATGTTCGGATCAGCGGTCACACACTCATTGGCGTGACCCACCCAGATGCATTAGACAGATATGTGTTTACCCTAGATGGGATGCGCAGAGTGGATGATGTACTTGTCTATGATATTGCGGTTGAGCCAAAGCAGAATCTTACCAGTGCATTTGTGGGCAGTGTGTCCGTGATTGATGGGGACTTTGCTCTCATAGAAGCGAGGCTGCGCCCGGGGCCGGCGTTCTTGTTTCCTTTCCCAATCCAGAAATATGATGTCACTTACTTGCAGCAGTTTTCTGACTACGATGGGGAGATTTGGCTACCAATGGATTTGCGCTCAAACATAATTGTGGAACTCGTCTCCATGGAACCATTGCTGAGTTTTCCACCCTTTATAATAGATATGGTATCTCGATTTACCGATTATCAATTGAATGTGGAACTGGCGGACAGCCTATTTGAGGGGAGCTATCTACAGGTTGACTCCTCGGCAGTCTCATCTGGTGAATCATTTCAACGTGAGGGGGCAATCGTTCCTCTGACACCAAAAGAAACAGTAGCATATGCATCTATAGACAGTACCCATTCCCTTGGAGAAGCATATGGACCGAGAGGCTCCTTGTGGGACAGAGCAGAAAGGCTTGCAGAAATAGAAGAAAGACGCTCGTCCGCGAGGGGAGTCTTTTCTTTTGTTACAGATCTTGGTTTTATGCCTCAGGCCTGGTACAACCGGGTAGATGCTCTACACCTAGGACTTGGATATAAAAAAGGGTTCGGAGAGATACTTGAGGTTCAGGCTCAGGGAGGCTTCAACACGGAACAGGAAGGGGATACAAGGTATTCGTATCAAGGATCCATTCGTTTGGACAATGACTGGTTTATTGATATAGGTTATCGTGCAGAGAACGTGCCCACCTACTCATCCAATAGCAAGTCGCGGCTGTCTAATAGTGGTTTGATGTTACTGGGACAGGAAGACTATTTTGATTATTATCGGCGGGAAGGGATTTCTTTCACGGGAGGATATAGAATAAAGAGGTGGCGTTCAGCCACCATTACTGGCACGTATCTCCACGAAAAACATTCAGGACTAACCGGCAATGTGAGCTACGATTTATTGGGCAAGAGTACGTTGCAACGTCCTAATGGAGCGATTCAAGAGGGAGACCTGCGAACATTTACGGCTACGCTTCGGATCGGTCGCGATATACCCATAAATATCGGCCCGTCAAGACACTTTGAATCCAGTATTGAAATCTCAATGCCTTGGTCGGACATTTCTTTCCGTCGATATTATTTAAAGGTGGGCGGGCGGATCACCACCTTCCTGCAGAGACGGCTTTTGCCGGCGACACTTGATTACGGGATTTCTGTGGGCTTGTCTTCCGACGGAGGTCGGACATTACCGCCGCAGCGTACATTCGTTGTTGAGGGAGGGACCACAATTTATCATTGGGGTGGCTCGTTGTACACACTTCAGGGATTACCCTATCAGGGAAACGCGATCGTCTTTGGGCACTGGGAGCATAATTTCCGCACATTTTTTTTCGAAATACTTGGCCTAGAGTGGATGACAAACAAAGGTTACAACGTGTTGGTTTTTGGTGGGCATGCTTTCGTTCGAGAGGCAAGACCATGGGGCAATAAATGGATTGATCATAATGAATTAGGGGTTTCATTGAGTGGCATATTTGGCGTCATGCGTTTGGACCTAGCGTATCGGATCGGAGAGAATCAATTCTATCCTGCGATTAGTGTGGCGCGTATTTTTTGATCCACGGGGAATGGATGAAGCTACCCTGCTCAGAGTGCAGTATTGTGTCATTCAGGAGGCGTCGTATCCGTTTGTGGTTTTTGATCTCGCTGGGTGTTGCAGGTACCCAGATGTACTCACCGCAGGCGACGGGGCAGGTGCTGATTACCGGCTCCGTAAAGGATTCAGTTACCCAGTTGCCGCTCACTTCTGCACACGTGATTTTGGATGGGAGTAATCTGGGCACCATTACCAATCGGGAAGGTGATTTTGAAATCACACTTCCCAGTCTCCCGGCTACACTCATTTTTCGACACATTGGCTATCATCCGGCGCGGGTCGAATTGACGCCGAATGACACGAGGGTCATCCACATGAGTCTTGAGCCGGCGGCGATCGAGTTACCGGAGCTACTGATCACGGGAGATCATCTGGCTACAGGGATTATGCAGGAGGTCATTCGTCGCAAAGCTGCGCGCAGAGTTCACCTGGAGTCTCACAACGCGAGAGTATATACCAGAATCACACTTCAGAATCGGGACAGAATTGTTCTGATCAATGAAACGGTGTTCGACCGATATTTTGCCAAGGGCAGTGGAATCAGGGATGTCATCCGGTCCATGCGTACAACCTCTGACTTTCACGAGCAATTGGGTTTGACGCTGGCACCTCAGGATTTTTCTTCTGATCATGTGCAGATCAACGGGCTGTCATTTTTTGGGCCGACACACCCGGATGCATTGGACCACTATACGTTCACATTTGCGGGGCGTCGCATGTGGGATGGTCAGCAGTTATACGATATCTACATTGCCCCGAAAAACAATCAAGAAGCCACGTTGATTGGTCGGATTTCCGTGTTGGACAGTGTGTACGCACTTGTAGAGGCGGATTTAAAGCCTGCCCCTCATGTGGTCTTTTCTCCTGATACACGAGAATGGAGTGTCATGTACCGCCAGAATTTTGCCCAGGTGGACTCATTCTGGCTCCCGACCGATCTTCAGTTACAGGGTTGGATTCATGTAGAGCCGAACGGTGAGCGGGTCAGTCCAGCCGTAGTCGAACAGGCCGTCAGGTTCATTAACTATCAAGCCAACGAGCCTGTACCGAGTGCACCGTTTACGGTTGAGGATCAATTACAGGTTGATTCAACTTCGGTTCTGCGGGATGATTTGTTTCTAATGGGACTTGATATGGTTGCCTTGACTGCGCGGGAACTGCAAGCTCTGGAAAATCTTCGATGGGAGAAGCCGCTTACGCTTCGCGAGGCATTTCCACCAACCACTTCGGCTGTCGCTTCAGCAGTTGAATTGTACGATTTTCAAATATGGGACCGGCCTCAGTTTTCTTTCCCCGTCGTCGGGGGATTCATTCCTTGGTTTGCATACAACCGTGTTGATGGGACACGCGTGGGAGCGGGTAGAGTTTTTTCGGTTCGAAACAATCGTAAAATTGCCGCACGAATTGGTCAGTCTATCGGATTCGGCCGGACACGTCTAGGTATCGCATTAAATCGTCAGGAAACTCAGTCGCTGCAGACGTCTGTGGTATATGAGCAGAACACGCGTCCACAAAACGGGGTATTGATCCATACGGAGGCATTGAATTCGTTGTCTTCAAGGTTTTTTGCACAAGATTATTTTGACTGGTACTGGTCGAAAAGCCTTCGTGCAAGTGCGCGTTATGAGACGAAAGGAATTAGGATGATGCTTTCGGGAGAGTATTCGTTTGTTGATTCCATGCAGACACAGGTACGGCGCCCTTGGCCATTGAACAAGGAATTTCCTGAGAATCTATCGATACGACCGGGTCAACGACAGTCCCTTGAGTTGAGGGTTGCGACCGGTAGCATGTGGCACCCATACCACATTGACCCACAAAAAAGGGTTGAGGCCAGGATTGAATTTGGACATCCGCATGGTAGCCGCAGTGACCTTCGGGCCACACTGCTCGCGGACTATAATTTCGCTACATTCATGCGTCGTCGCCCAACTCCACCAAGGCTTTCTCTGCGAATCTTAGGTGGGGTTATAACACAGGATGCTTCTAGAGATCGTTGGCATGTCGCTGAAGGTAGTATGGGGCCAGTTGGGGAGTTGGGTACGCTGCGTTCCATTCGGAATCGGCGACTCATTGGACGTCAAATGATTGGGGCCCACTGGGAACATGATTTTCGTAGTCTTCTGTTTGAGGCACTTCGTATTCGTCCACTGGTGGACCATAATGTCAGTATGCGTCTTGGCGGGGCACATGTATACATAAATGGACGCTGGATTCACGAGGTTACGCTAAGTATTGCACGAGCTCCGGTACGTGTCAACTTCACTCGCAGAATTGATCAGCCAGGGATATTCGTGGGTTTTGGTATTGCGGGGCGCAATTAATGCATTATCGGTCAAGTTCCTTATAGATGTGGCTTTTTGAAGACAACCACCTTTTGACGCTCGACAAACCTGCAGGACTGCTTTCCCAGGCGGATAGTACAGGAGACCCAGATGTAGTGACATTGGCAAAGGAGTATATCAAACACAAATACAGTAAGCCTGGGAATGTATATATCGGATTGGTCCACCGATTGGATCGCCCCACCTCGGGAGCAATGGTGCTTGCAAGGACCTCTAAAGCAGCACGACGTTTATCTCAGGCATTCCGTGAGCGAAGCGTAAAAAAGAAGTATATCGCTCTTGTGGAAGGGGCCCTGACTGGCAGCGGGGTCATGGAAGATTATTTGCGTAAGGAAGCGGATCGGTCCTATGTGGTGCAGGTGAAGGACCAGGGCAAGTATGCGAGCTTACGGTGGAATGCGGTAGAGTCCAATGGGAAGGTTACACTGGTATCGATAGAGCTGATTACAGGGCGTGCTCATCAAATTCGATGTCAGTTCAGTGATCGGGGATTCCCCGTATTAGGAGACATTCGCTATGGTGCACAGCAAGGTTTTGATGGAAAGGACCAGATTGCATTACATTGTCAAAATCTCCGCTTTTTACATCCTGTAAAGAAGACCTCCATGGATGTCGAAACCACGCTTCCCAGTCCCTGGAGAAAGTTTAGGGAACTATATTACTAATCGTTGAAGTTCATATTTGTCATTGATAAAATTATCCAATACAGAAAACCATGAGCAAACTTGAGTTGGGAGCATTTTCCATGAGTCTGGCAGTCCGCGACCTTTACGTATCTAGTGAATTCTACCAGAAACTGGGTTTTGAGGTAACACACGAGGGGCAAGGTTACTTAATCATGGTGAATGGCACCACGGTGATCGGGCTTTTTCAGGGGATGTTCGAGGGGAATATTCTCACCTTTAACCCTGGTTTGTGTGCGAAAAACGACTCTGAGGGAGCATTGCTGGAAGCATGGCGCGTAGATGAGTTTACAGATATCCGGGCGATTCAAAAGCATCTCAAATCTCTTGATCTGGAGCTTGTATCGGAAGTGGATGAGAAGAAAAATTCGAACGGGCCCGGAAGTTTAATGCTTCAAGACCCCGACGGAAATGTCATTTTGGTAGATCAATTTTTTGACCGCCCCGACACGTCGGTTCAATAGGAGGTTGGTTGCTTCGTACGATTTGAACAAGATTCATCCGTTCCCCAGGAATATTGTACCAATTGAACCTATATGTGAGATGTAAGTAGTATATTTATTCCATATAAAAAATCACGGAAAATATGCCACGACCCTTGACCGAAAAACAGCAGGCTGTACTGGACTTCATCATAAAATATGATCAAGAGGATATGGGATGGCCCAGTTACGAGAGTTTTATGGATGAGTTTGGTTACAAATCCTCTAACAGTATCACACAGAATCTGAAGGCTCTCCAGAAGAAAGGTTACTTAATTAATGAAGAAGGCGGTTACCAGCTAAAGCCCGAACAAAAAGATGCTCGACGCGGGATTCCGATCCTCGGTGAGATCACCGCGGGAACGCTTCAGGAAGCCGTGGAAACGAATCTGGGTTATATCACGATAGAAACTCTTTTTCCCAATCTTGACCGTATTTTTGCGGTACGTGTTCGAGGTGAATCCATGATTGGAGCTGAAATCCATGACGGTGATTATGTACTCCTAGTGGATGATGATATTCCAGATGGTGGTATTGGTGCAGTCCTCTATAATGGTGAAACTTCTCTCAAGAGGATTTTCATGGATCATCAGGGGCTTCGCCTTGAGCCGGCCAATTCCGAATTCGATGATATTCACATCGCGCCCGACATCTTTGAGGAGGTAAAAATTCTGGGACGGTATATTGGACATGTGAATAAAATGGGAGTTCGGAAAGCACCGGAGATGTACCAAGTCTCAACACGGCATTACTCCCCATTCGGGAACGAGGCTTAGACCTATTCTGGTGTGGTAACCACGCTTTCCTTCAACTTCCTGAGGTACTGTGCCCACCAGTAGCTGGAGTGTCGGAAGTGGTGGTTACGGACCCTCCATCCGGTATGCTCCATACGCAACAACAGTTTGCCGTCGGAGTGAACTAAGCTGAAGCTCAACCTTGTACCTGTCCAGTCACGGTCTGCCTGTGTGAAGATCCAGGTAATCTGTTTGGACTCGGTGAGTTCGATGACTTGTGCTGACCAGTGATAATCTGGGTCAAAGTAGAATTCATATGTCCCTCCAATCCGGCGATCTGCTTTGCACCGATCGGTCCACCAGCTATTCAGTCCAGTTTCGGTACTGAAGGCTGCAAAAACTTTCGCCGGTGCAATATCCAACACAACATCGTGGTAGATTCCAAACATAGCCCTGTATAATGCCCGTGTGCTAGTGCTGGGTGGACCGCTCAGACGATCTCAAGTTGTGCTCCCTCCTTTCGGTATCGGTCATGCAAGTTTGATTGAGCGTTTCCAGAGGGAATTTCTAACTGCGCTATTCTTCTGAGGGTTGGGGAGCCCAAGTGCCAAACGCAAGCGGCAAACCAGTAGGATCAAGAGTATACAGTAAACGGCCAACATTCGGCAGGTCAAAGGCAGGTGCAAGAACAGTTCCTCCTAATTCAGCGACTTGCGACTGTACAGCATCTACATTATCGACCGTAACAATGCAACTCCAGTGTGGCGGAACATTAGGGTCCATGACTTCCATTATTCCACCGATTTCAGTTCCATTCGCAGAAATGATATAGTAAGTGGAGGGTAGTTCTATCTTTTTAATGGACCAGCCAAACAGTTTGCTGTACCAATCGGCAGCCGCTTTTGGTTCATTGGTGTGAAGTTCGAACCATGAAAATGCACCATGTGTGGTCAATGCTTCCTGATTACTCACAATGGCCTCTTTGTCAGGCTCCCCAGCTTCATTGTATTGGATGACGGATAGGTATGCCCCATATGGATCCAGAAGTCCTGCAAAGGAGCCAATCATAGGGACTTCCTGTAAAGGAACGATCAGGTTCAATTCATTCTCTTCAAGAAGTTTCTGAATATCATGAACTGTGACGTAGTACGTCCAACAGGGTGGGGCATCGGGAGGACAAGCCATTAATCCGGCGACACGCTTTGAGTGGCTGTGAAGCAGTGTATATGTGCCATCGGGCATTGGCATCTCGCTGGTGGTTAACCCCAGAAGCTGTGTATAGTAGTTTAATGCCGAGGGTATGTCAGTAGCTAAGAGTTCCTGCCAGCTGAAGGCGCCGTGTGTTTTGAATGGGTTCATCAAGAAAATTATTTAGTTACCAGGGAAGGTCAAGTGTATGTGTCAGATGCTCCATGTACTTCGCGCCATGACTGTAGGTTTGTGCAAGTTTAACCGGAAAGTCCGGTGTACACACAAACTTTTCAGACAGGGGACATGAAGCTACGAAGTGTTTGCATTTCAAGTCCTCAATGAGAGGATGATTTGGGTCAAACCCCTTCGGGGCTCGTTTTAGCTTCTGGTGCTCGTATCCTTCGGAGAATACGCTCAAAAAGTCTGGATCTTGGGTGATTCCGGTCCATGTATCCGGGTGTCGGGCAATCTCTTGCCGGATCCTGAGTAATTCTTTACTGCCGGGTCCCCAGATGCCAATTGCGGCGAACACTTCGTCAGGAGCCAAGTGAAGATAGAATCCCGGTGCATGCACATCTTTTCCCGCTGCATGCCGAAAGTGCACGCCGGCGGCTTCCTTATAAGGTCGTTTATCTTTTGAGAAGCGGATATCTCGGTAGATACGAAAGAGGGAACCGCCAACCTTCGGAATGGCCGTAAAGTGGGGACTGATTGTTTGAAGCGGTCCAGCAAATTCTGTGATGAATCTCAGTAGCGGAGCTTTTACATCCTGTTCATAGCGGGCGCGGTTCTCGTTGAACCAGTCCCGATTATTGTTGGCACGGAGTTCACGAAAGAAATCAAATAGCGCAGGGGTAATCATATCAGTAGGGGCTTCTTACAATGGGTTTGCGTGTGGATTAAAAGCGGTAAAACTTCGTTTCTGATTTCAGTCTGATGCTTAACAAAACTGGCAATGAAGGCTTTCGATAAAACACGAATCGTGGTCAAGATGGAACCACGCGAGGCGAATATAAGCAATGAACGGGAATACGTGGATGCAGAAAGGTTAGTGAATTATATGGCTAACACTGTTCTACATATGTTGTTCCACATATTTTTTAAGATTTTTGAGGGTTTCCACCCATCCTATAGTACAGGCCTCAAAGTAAGCATCAGCTTCAGCGCCCTCTGGGATGCCCGTGTGTGTAAGTTGCAGATGTGCTTCTGAGTTGCGCGCGGTAATTTCATAGGTGATAGACATCAGGCCTTCAAAGTCGGCTGGATCAGATTTTGCATAATACCGGAAGTCCTCAATCACACTCTTATATGGTGGATCATAGACTCGGTAGATCCCCGAAGAGACGTATTCGGGATCATCTTCATCCTCCCCCCAGGCGGCAGCATACATGCCATTTGTGCGAGGGATAATGATTACCCGATTTGCATTCCACCAACTGCGTAGTGCGCTCGGAGTGTGCAGCGCATCAAACAGCTCCTGTGGTGTGCAGGCGAAATTCTCTGAAAAAGAAAGTGTACGCATCTATTCGTTGGTCTGAAACAGTGCAGAACAAAAAAAACACCTGTTAGGTTGCATCATACACTCATGGATACGGCCACCTCTCCACTTACAATCCCTGTAACGGGCATGCACTGTGCTTCGTGCGCTGCTGGGCTGGAGCGCCAATTCAGACAACGCCCCGATACGACTCAGGTGCATGTGAACATTGCTACGCATGAAGCACACGTTGAGGGGCTGTCTCCACAAGCCGCCGTGGCCGTGATTCAAGAAGCAGGATATGATGTCGCTCAATCCAAGTTGGTTCTTCACGCAAAGGAGGAAGGTTCTGGTTTAAGTCAGCAGAGTATTGATGAACGCTGCAGCAGGCTCGGACCGCTGGTACAGGGAGAGTTATCGGGCGAAACATTGACCCTATCGTGGATTCCAGGTCTCGTGAAAGCAGAAGATCTGTTGGCTGCATTTCCTGAGTATGCACATACACCGGGCGGCAAATCGAAAACGTCTGCTTTCAATCAGATCCGCTTAGTGATTGCCGTACCGGGTGCCGTGAGCCTGATGGCCTTGACCATGCTTGAGGCAGCATCCCACATGGTATTGATGGCGATTGCGACCCCCATCGTGTTTTACTGTGGAAGTGAATTCTTCAAGCGAGCATGGATTGCATTAAAGCGAGGCGCCGCAAACATGTATACGCTCATTGCAATTGGGGTAGCAACGGCATGGATCTACAGTACAGTTATCACTCTTTTCCCGGCGTTATTTGATGCAGCCCCGCCTATTTACTTTGAAGCCTCGGCAGTCATTGTAGCTCTGGTTCTCGTTGGCCAGTTTCTGGAGTCACGTGCAATGGCACAAACCGGATCTGCGATTGAGGCACTTCTGCGGCTACAGGTGCCAGTTGCCCGTGTACAGCGGGGCGCACATTGGGTGGATTTACCTGTTGAGGCAGTGAAGCCAGGTGATCTTGTGATCGTTCGGCTTGGAGATCAAGTTCCCGTTGATGGGGAGGTGGTACAGGGATTTGGTGTGGTAGATGAGAGTATGTTGACAGGAGAACCTTTGCCGGTTTCCAAATCAGAAGGCGATATTGTGGTGGCAGGTACCCTGAATGTAGATGGATCTCTGACAGTGCGTGTTACGCAAACTGGTCAAGACACTGTGTTGCAACAAATTGTCCGCCTTACCAAGGAAGCCCAGGGACGCAAAGCACCAATCCAGAAATTGGCAGACCGAGTGTCGGGAGTTTTTGTGCCGGTCGTCTTGGTGATTGCAGCGGTAACGTTTGCAGCGTGGTTGATCGCGGGGTGGGGCTTAGAACATGCACTCACCACATTCGTCTCCGTACTCATTATTGCCTGTCCGTGTGCTCTAGGGTTGGCGACTCCTGCTGCTGTAGTTACTGCCACCGGAGCCGGGGCCCGGAGGGGAGTCCTGTTCAAGGGGGGAGATGCTTTAGAACGAATTAGTCGGATTACACATATTGTTCTGGATAAAACAGGGACGCTCACCACGGGAAAACCAGCGGTTCAGTCTGTTGAAGCGTCCCCAAAGCATTCCGTTCCGGAAATTTTGCAGATGGCCGCCTCGCTGGAGGTACACTCGCAGCACCCTTTGGCAGAGGCTATTGTTGCGAAAGCCAGAGAGGATGGAGTTGAATATGGTTTGGCAGAAGCGGTTGAATCGATTCCTGGACATGGCATTTCGGGGGTTGTGCAGGGTCGTGAAATATGTGTTGGCAGCGATGTATTCTTGGTTCAGAGAGGGATCAGTCTGCCCTCAATTGCCTCAACAGAGGCAAGAATTCATGTGGCGGTTGACGGACAATGGGCAGCGCAGTTTTCGATCACAGATGCACTGCGGAGTACGTCCAAGGATGCAGTTACACAGTTGCGTCATCAGGGTTTAACCGCCATTATGCTGACGGGAGATACAGAAAAAAATGCAATGGCCGCAGCAGAGCAGGTTGGGATCGATCATATACAAGCCGGTGTAACACCGGAAGGCAAGCTTGAATTTATCTCGTCCCTGCGAGGGCCTAATACGGTAGTGGCAATGGTTGGTGATGGGATCAATGATGCTCCTGCACTTGCCGAGGCAGACGTTGGAATCGCCATTGGATCTGGTACACAAGTTGCCGTTGAGACGGCAGATGTCACGCTTCTGCGCGAAGATCTGGGATCTGCTGCAGATGCGATCAATGTAGGTCAGAGGGCCATGAGTACGATTCGTCAGAACCTGTTTTTCGCATTTATTTATAACACACTGAGTATTCCTGTAGCTGCCGGTGCGCTATATGGAATGTTCGGAGTACTTCTCAATCCTATGTTGGCATCGCTGGCAATGACTCTATCCAGTCTGTCGGTGGTTCTCAACAGTTTACGATTGCGCAACAAACTTAAACCTTAACCCCGAGAGTCAATGCTTCCTGAATGGATGCCCAATCTGCACCCCATGGTGGTGCATTTTCCCATTGCGCTGATCATCGTAGCTTTTGCTGTGGATGTAGTTGCCTTGTTTTTCCGCAAGATTTCAATACTGCCGCGAATGTCCACGATCCTTTATGTCCTCGGGGCTCTGGGGGCTATAGGTAGCGTCGTTTCAGGCGAGGCTGCGGTAGAAACGGTGGCAGTAGCAGGGCAGGCGAGTTCAATACTGGCCAATCATGAAGATGTAGGCGAAATTGTGATGTATTATTTCCTGATCTACGCGGTGCTCAGACTTGCACTGTGGTGGTTTTCGTTCCGACTGGTGTTCTGGATTCCACTTACAGTTATCGGTGCGATCGGGCTGATCCCACTCTATCAGGCATCATCGTTCGGGGGGCGTTTGGTATACGAGCAGGGGGTGGGAGTCGCGATGGTAGATTCGATGGCGATAGAGTTGGAGGAAAAGGAGAGGGAACTCTTGAGAATGGGGATGGCAGAAGAGTTTTCGGGGCTCGGGGAAGATGGCGCATGGCATTGGCGGGCAGGAGAGAATGCTGTGAACACGTTCAATGCGGCATTTGAGACGGTGACGGGGCAAGTCGTCACCGATACGGTCCAAGATTCAGAAGGTAATTACTGGTTGGCATTGTCTATCGTGGAATCTCCAGCAATGATCACGTACGGGATTCCCGTCACAAACGTTGAATTACTGGCGGAGATGGATCTATCTGATTTTGATGGCTCCACACGCTTGCTTCATCATGTAACGGATAGTCTCTCGTACCACTTCATGGAGGTGGAAGATGGGATGATCCGTCTTGGAGTTTCGGTGGATGGAGAAATGGAGATAGAGGAAGAATCGAGTCTATCCCAATCCCTGGAGGTTGGTGTATTCAGGGTGGTTGGAGATCAGACACACTTCCGGGGATATTTTGATGGAGACCTTGCGGTACATGGGCATGGCTCCGCCCCAGGAGCAGGAGTAACGGGATTTGCCATTGTCGGGTCGGGTACGATTAAGCTCGCCAGGATGCAGATGACCGTGCTTCAGTAGCTGGAATGCTACTGAGTGCTATAGCGGATCTCCTTGGAGGGAGTGTATAAATGGCTTTCAAACGGGCCTCCTGCAAAATCTTTGGATTGAGGATTTTAAGGTTTGGGACATTTAATCCATACGGGTCAGTGATTCAAGTCACCGTCCCAGACGCTTCATTCCTTGATCGTATCTGGTTCGGTCAGCCAGCCAGCACACTCGTTCATGACATAATGCGGGCGGCCTTTGACCTCGTCAAAGATTCGTCCCAGATATTCGCCGAGAATTCCCAGGACCATAAGTTGGACCCCACCCAGGAATAGGATCAACACGACTGTCGAAGTCCATCCCTCGGGCAGATCCTTCCCGCTTATAAATACGCTCAGAGCATAAACGAGATAGCAAAAGCCAAGGAAAGCCGCTCCAGCACCTAGCCACGCTGATAATCGCAGAGGGGCCGACGAGAATGAAAGCAACCCGTCCAAGGCAAGCCGTGACAGTCGTTTCATGTTGTAGCTGGGTTTGCCTGCATGTCGGGCCGGGCGTGCATACTTGACCCCTACTTGATGAAACCCAACCCACCCACGCAGGCCCCGAACAAATCGGTTGTGCTCAGGCAGCGAGTTGATCACATCCACCACTTTTCGGTCCATGAGGGCAAAATCTCCCGCGTCCCGGGGGATTCTAATATTTGCTGTTTTGCTCAGAAAGTGGTAGAAACTACTGTAGCAGACTCGCAGAAACCAAGGTTCTTTACGATTTGTCCGTATCCCATAGACAACATCGTAACCATCGCGCCATTTGGCGATAAACTGATTGAGGAGCTCTGGAGGATCCTGAAGGTCGGCATCTAGGACGGCGACGAGGTCTCCATGAGCATGCTTCAACCCGGCACTTACAGCGACCTGATGTCCAAAATTTCTGGAGAAGCTCAGGTAAGCCATTTGATGATCGGATTCGGATTGGCAGGCCGCTTGCAAAAGCTGAAGCGTACCATCGGTACTCCCATCATCAACGAACAGGAATCGTGTCGGAATCCCCAAATCCAATGCGCTGAGTGTACGAAGTAAATCTGGTAGAACCTCTTCCTCATTGTAGCAGGGAAAAACGAGGCAAATTCCTGGGCTAGAAGTGTGTCGATCGGTCATGAATCTTCAAACGGGTCTCCATATGCTCCAAGGCCGAAGAGTGCATAGTCATAGCGTGCCGGATCGTTCCTGTTGAGTTTCCGACAAGCATCAGTCAGTTCAATGACGGCCTTCCAGTCATTCATTTTGCGGTTGAGTAATCCTAAGATACGTGCCTGGCGTCCAGAGTGAATATCCAGGGGTAATACAAGCTGACGGGGTTTCATAGAATTCCAGAGTCCTAAATCTACAGGTCCAGAGCGAACCATCCAGCGTAGATATAATGAAAGTCGTTTGCAGGCACTTCCACGACTGGGACGTGCGAGGTGTTTCTGCAGTCTTATCGGGGTATCGGGTTGGGCAGTCATCATGCGCATACTAAATCGCTCTATGGACGGATGTGCGTCGGTCTCCTCAGGCTGACACCCAAAGATATTCTCAACGGATCCAAACTGGCGGATCAAGAGACTCAGGTTGTGCGTGAAGGCAAGGCAGTCTTCTGGTTGAAAGGTACGATGCACAAAAGTACGAAGTACATCATGGTCTCGAACTGGATCGAACTGAGTAACGAACCTCCAGGGCCTGAATTGCATACGGGTGCATAGTTCTTCGAGCTTTGAAAGAATGACCGCACGCGATCCCCACGCCAATGTTGCAGCGTAGAGCCCAATAATCTCCTGATCGGTTCGATCCGTGAAGGCGTGGCATAGGCTGATCGGATCGTCAGGGATAAAGGAGGGAGACTCAAAGTGAGTCACCAGTCGATCAAGGTAGGAGGGGTTTGGCACACAAAATCAAGACTATGTTTCCCGGAGAGAACTGGGCAGGGGTCTAAGGATTGAAACGACTAAGCGCTAATCGGGATCTTGGCACCCCCTGATTCAAGCGATTTTTGTGCGGCGTCAAGCAAACGAACAACCGCCAAACCATTGCGAGCATCGGTACGTGGTGTCTTGCCCGTACGAATACAATCAACAAAATGGGCACACTCCATACGCAGCGGTTCCGACATTCGGATATTGGGAATATGAATATCGCCAACACGCGTAGTCATGGATTCGGCAAATCCTACATACCCTGGCGGGTTGACACCTTTATCATAAATACGCACTTTCTCTGCGCTGGTCATTTCATCAATAACGACCATCTTTTTGCTACCCACCAAAGTGATCTTACGGATTTTGTGGGGATCCAGCCAGCTTGTATGGAGATGCGCGAGTGCACCATCCTCAAAAAAAATCGTTGAGAATGCAACATCGCAGATATCAGGTTGCAAGTAAGCCTGAGCATGTACGGCGACCGCGACGGGTTCCCGCTGCAGAAAGGCTAGGGCGACAGACAGGTCGTGTGGAGCGAGGCTCTGTAGTGCATTTTCACGCTGACGTACAATGCCAAGGTTGACGCGTACGCTGTACATGTAGTATATATCACCGAGTGCACCGCTTTGAATCAGGTTTTCCACATAATTGAACGCCGGATGGTAGAGAAGCAGATGGCCCACCATGCAGTGACAGCCCGTCTCCTCAGATAGCGAGACCAGAATTTCCGCTTCCTTCGCACGTTCAGCCATGGGTTTTTCGACGAATACATGGCGGCCGCTCTCAAGAGCGGTGCGTGCAAGAGAGAAATGAGAGGATGTTTCCGTAGCAATAACAATCCCATCAAGGTCGTCACGGGATAGAATGTCCTGTGCATCCTTCGTGACAGAAATCATCGGATATCGGTCCTCAACAAACTGCCTCGCCCCAGGATCTGCATCACAGACGGCGACGACACGGCATGCCGGGATTGCGTCAAAATTTCTCAATAGGTTTTTGCCCCAGTACCCTACGCCGATCTGGGCTAGTCGAACTTTATGCATAGATCAGATGGGTTGCATGGTCAATTACTTTCTCTGCAATCAGCTCCTGCTGAGCAGGCGTGAGCTCTGTGTGCATTGGCAGGGCCAAGACCTCATCACAGGCTCGCTCCGTTTCGGGGAGCACCTTCTGATTTGATTCGGCCCCAAATACAGGTTGCCGATGCAATGGTACAGGATAGTAGATCCCATGGGGAATACCGGCCTGGGAGAGGGAGTTGACGAGTTCTTCTCTCTTCTTTACGCGAATCACGTACTGGTGATAGACATGGCGCCCCCACGGAGCTTCATGAGGGCAAACAATCTCATCAATATCTTCAAAGAGTGAATGATAGTACGCGGCTGCCGTGCGTCGTCGCTCAGTAAAAGATTCGAGATGCCGGAGTTTTACTTCCAGGATTGCTGCCTGGAGCGCATCCAGTCGGCTGTTGAGTCCAATCACTTCATTATAATATTTGTGTCGTCCACCATGATTCGTGATCATGCGGGACTGGGCCTCTAGTTCTGGATCGGAAGTGAGGATGGCTCCGCCATCACCATATGCGCCCAGGTTTTTTGAAGGAAAGAATGAACAGGTAGCCATGGTTCCCATACTTCCGGTGGGAATATCCCTATAGGTTGCTCCAATCGCCTGTGCATTGTCTTCGATCACAGCAAGATTGTGTTGTGAGGCGAGAGCAGTAATCGGATCCATATCTGCCGACTGGCCGAAGAGGTGTACGGGGATAATGGCTCGCGTTCGAGGAGTGATGCATGCTTCAACACTGGCCGGATCAAGACAAAACGTATCGGGATCTATATCTGCAAAGACGGGCACGGCTCCCAAAAGGGCAGCAGCCTCCGCGGTGGCAATGAACGTGAATGAGGGGGTGATGATTTCATCACCGGGGCCAATCCCAAGAGCCATATAGGCAATTTGCAGGGCATCCGTCCCGTTCGCGACTCCGATGGCATATTCAGCTTTTGTGTACTCAGCAAGTGCGGCCTCAAAGTGTGATACAACAGGACCGCGAATGAAATGCGCGGAATCCAAAACCTGAGCCACAGCTGCGTCGATCTCATCTTTGATTCTCAGGTACTGTCCCCTGAGATCAACCATCTGAATATTCATTCGGCTACTGATTCTCTAACCACTGATCTTCTGGAACCATGCGCAGGTATCGAGCGGGTACTCCTGCCCACAATTCACGTGCAGGAATATGATGTGTAAGGACACCACCTGCAGCCAGCATCGCATCAGGTCCAATCGTTTTACCAGGTAGGATGGTGGCTCCTGCACCGATCCGTCCACCGCGCAATACCGTAACCCCCTTGTAGTATTTATGGCGCTCTTTTGTTCGGCCTGCAAAATTGTCATTACTGGTCGTTACACCGGGTGCAATGAATACGTAATCTTCCAGTTTAGAGTAGGCGGTGATATATACGTTGGTCTCCAGCTTACAATGAGCTCCGACAGAACAGTCATTCTCGACAGCGACTCCTCGGCCAACAATGGTAGCTTCGCCAATGGAAACCCGTTCCCGCACAGAAGCCAGGTCCGCGACCATTACATGTGAGCCGACAGCGCAGCCACAGTATAGGATTGCACCGCTTCCAATCAGGCAGTGGTCACCGACCGTGAGACCTTGCTGCTGATCCGAGGTACGCAGCGTACTTTGTTGAGCCCGCATTGGCCTAGCTCCAAGCACACTATGATCTCCAACCCGGACACCGGCACCCAAGCGCGTTCCTGCTCGAATAACCACATGGTGACCAATCACACAGTTCGGGCCCAATTCGACATCATCTTCAATGATGCAGCCCTTACCCAGAATGGGTTTTGATGCATTCATCAATCACAAAAAAGCCCGTAATCCCAAACGGACCACGGGCTACAAATTTTCGAAATTTAAGCAGGAGTCTAAAGCGTTTCCAAGTAATGTTCGGCTGACTGCTTGTAGGCTCCGTAGACAGCATTCTGGAAGGCTTCTTTTGCTGCGTCCCGATCATTGACACTTACATAGGCTTCCCCCAGGACATAGTATATTTTTGCTTTATCCGAGCGACTTCCTGTATGGATGCCCAGTGCCTGTTGTGCTGCAGAGATCGCAGCATCCCCCTCTCCTTTGACATAATGTGCTTGAGCCGTATAAAAATACACATCTGCATCTGCTTCCATAAGCTCAGACAGAGATGCCAGTGCAGCCAACGCTACATCTGCATCGGAACGTGTGGGATTCCGTTTTCCTAAGGCTGTTGAGGCTTGGCCGATAAAGTGATCGCGAATTGCTTTTTCAGCTGCAAGACTCGTTCTACGATCCCCCGGTGCAGCGGATACGGCCATCCAAGCATCAATCGCTTCATCTATTCGCCCCAAATTCTTCAGGGCTAAACCTTTTCCATAAAGATTTTTGATGTAAGCGGGGTAGATGCTTTCACCATTCGAATAATGTTGGAGGGCACCTTCGTAGTCTTCGGCTTTCAGTGCATCGGTTCCCAGTTTATAGTCAATCTGAGCGGCAACATAACGAGCACGCTGTGCCACCTCGGCATCGGATGCTTCATCTGCACCAGAGGCCGCCTGCATAAACAGATCACGCGCCTCGCTAAATGAGCTTTCCTTGGCTAATTCCTGAGCTGCATTAAAATCCTCCTTGTATTGTTGAGCGGTTACCGGAATGGAAGTAACCAGTAATAGGAGTACCAAGAAAAATCCAGAGTGGATAAGACTAAGAGATTTCATTCTGCAAAATATTAAGTCGGTTTACAGTTTTGGAATGGTTAACAGTTTAAGGGTGCAACCACGTGCACCCAACTTACCGTTTTACCTCAATCAGGTTCCACGGGAAGGAATTAACAAAAATTACGCAAAAATCTTGCCAGTTACGTATCTCGGGCGGCACGTCAGAAAAAATACGCCCTTTCTCCCTAAAATGACCACAATTATCCGACTTTTGAAGTCAGGACTATTATTCTAGGCCCGAGGAATCCGGTGAATTGTCCTTCAAACCACACAGAACTCCGTCGAAGTGATCGGCCTCTATCGTGAATTCGCGAGTGTCCCCAGGCTCGGACTTGTTGCGATATCAGGCTTAAATACACAGCTGACTGTAGTAGGTGAGCCATTTATGATCCAGATCTCTGGTTGCCGTATATTGGCCGTACACCATTCCGGGGCATTTAAAGGGGGCAAGTGAGGATTGGAGACATGTAGGAAACGTAGAGAGCTATTATCCCGCGGGTGTGTGCACTTAGAACAGGTTAATTATAATTCAGACCGATGTTGTGTAATAAATATATTTTCAGTTCGGCTTTGCTGATACTTTTTTTTGCATTGCCTAGTTGGGCATATGCTCAGTCAGCCTCGGTTACTGGCATAGTTACAGATTCAGAGAATAGTCTGCCGTTGTTCGGA
The DNA here is from genome assembly GCA_009838195.1 of Rhodothermaceae bacterium. NCBI lineage: Bacteria > Pseudomonadati > Rhodothermota > Rhodothermia > Rhodothermales > Rhodothermaceae > Rhodothermaceae bacterium. Next base: position 117,152 of record VXSC01000027.1, read on the forward strand.
GCAAACGTGGTTCATGTAGGCTCGGGGCAGGGAACTGCTACGGATGCGAATGGGCAGTACACCCTTAGCGAACTGCCTGCGGGCGTCAGTTTGATACGGGTGTCCTACATCGGCTACAGATCAACTGAAATAGAAGTTAATCTCGCCGAAGAAGAGAACTTCGTACTGAATATAGAACTGGTGGGTGGTATTGATCTGGATCAGGTCCAGGTCACTGCCAGCCGACGTCAAGAGAAAATATTGGATGCACCTGCATCCATTGACGTCATTCTGGTGGAGGATCTAGCACGTGCAGTTGTGCCCTCAACGGTTATGTCCCTGCGGAACGTCACTGGACTTGATATCGCCCAAACTGGTGTAGACCGAAATGAAGTTGTTCTGCGTGGGTTCAACAATGTGTTTTCCGGCGCCACCCTGGTTTTGACCGATTACCGTGACGCCGGCTCGGCCTCAGTAAATGTAAATCTTCACAGCCTGATGCCGAATCTTTCGGTAGATCTTGACCGGGTGGAAATCGTGCGAGGCCCTGGATCCGCACTCTACGGCGCGGGTGTCGATGCAGGTGTTGTGCACTACATTACCAAAGACGCATTTTCGCATCCAGGGGCCACGGTTTCTGTCAGCGGCGGAGAGCGCTCGCATATGAATGTACAGGCACGTGTTGCGGGCGTGCTGGGTAAACGCGTTGGGGTGAAGGTCACCGGGTCTTACGCGACCGCGAATGATTTTCCTCTTCAATCCTGTGATCAGTCTCTCCTAGATGCCCGCGAATTCGATCGGTGTCCCGATCCAGAAGATGCAGTACAGATTCTCATAGATGGCGAGCGGGAAACAGATTTCAGCAAGTATACGGTCGCGGGGAATTTGGATTTTCGGCTTGGTTCCCAAACGACATTGTCTTTGAATGCTGGAACTGCTGCGCTCAATGGGACGGTTTTAAGCGGGATCGGCACGATACAGGGGGACAATTATCGCTATTCGTTTGGACAGGCTCGGTTATCCAGGGGAGGATTTTTTGCACAATTTTTTGTGAATGCAAATAATACGGGTGACACCTATGTCTATGGGGGCGATCCAGTTGTTGAATATTCTCGCCAGTATGTGACGCAGGCTCAGTATGACATGCAATTTGGTACTCGGCAGTCGCTGATTATGGGGTTTGATCTGGAGCTGACTCGTCCAGACACAAGAGGGACGGTTCTGGGACGTAACGAAGACCATGACAATATTGATGAATATGGACTGTACGTGCAATCAACAACAAACTTCACCAATCGCACCGAACTGATACTTGCACTGCGCGGAGACTATAACAATGTGGTTGATAAATTCCAGTTATCGCCACGTGTTGGCCTAGTGGTCAAGCCCACTCCGAATTCGAGTTTCCGTGCAACTTATAACCGCAGTTTCTCATCGCCTACGGCGAGCAGCAACTGGCTAGATTTGGTGGCTGCAACCATACCTGGAACTGACATTAAAGTACGTGGACGCGGGGCTGCCACCGGTTTCACCTATATGCGCAATCCAGAGTATCTGAATTTGGGTGCTTCAACGGACCTTGTTGCATCAAGTCTGTTGCCAGGGGCGGAGGGAGCTCCGACTCCGGTAGGGATCAGTACGGGGTTGGTTTATGGTCTCATGTATCAGTCTCTTGCAGCGACCCCTGATGAGGACATTGCCGCGCTGCTGGCAGCGAACGGTCTCAACGTGCCTGTACCGTTGATTGCGGCTCTCAAAGCGGCATTGAGTCCCGAGGCAACGGTCGTACAGGGGTTCAGTCCAGGAGTTTTGGGGGCGCTGAATCTGAGTACGGCGGAAATTAACCTAGGAGTGACGGATGTAGAAAATGTTGGTCCCCTCGAACAAACGATTTCCCAGGCCTTTGAGGTGGGGTACAAGGGGATTCTTGGTGACAATGTATTGTTCGCGGTGGATGCCTATTACGCGACAAAAAAGAATTTCGTAGGGGCTCTTCAAGTGCGAACGCCATTTGTCCTGGTTCCTACTTTGCCCCAGGATCTTGTTCGCGATATTTCCACAGGAATTTCGAACAATACCACACTAGCCGCAACACTTGGACTTTTCGGTCTGAGTGCGGAGCAGGCGGCCCAACTGTTGGTCGATGTCGCAGGTGGTTCACTGCCTACTGCAGAGACACCGATCGCAATCGTACAACCGAATGAGAATAATCCGGGGATCGGTCAGGTTCCCGAGATGATGCTGTCCTATCCAAATTTTGGAGATATCTCATATTACGGGATGGACGTTTCACTTCAGGTCATTGTCTCACGTGCCCTTTCATTATTTGGCAATATGTCTTGGGTGAGCGATGATTTCTTTGATCATACTGAACTGAATGAAGAGCTTGAAGACAAAGTTCTGGCATTAAATGCACCGAGTTTCAAGTTCAAACTGGGAGGGCAGTACGAACACCGGAGTGGGTTTAGTGTGAATGCATCTGGCCGTTATGTGAAGGGATTTCCCGTGGTTTCGGGACCCTACATAGGCGATGTTCCGTCCTATTTCGTCTTGGATATAGGTGCTGGCTATGAGATTAATTCTGTGCTGCGGGCAGATATTGGCATTAACAACGCGACAAACAGCAACCACCGGGAGTTCGTCGGGTCTCCTAGATTGGGTCGTCTTGCGAGTGCACGCCTAACGTATACCGCCGACTGGAGGTAGAAGGCGTATTGTCAGGGTATAGCGTAGCGGAAGTAGCGGATCAGTACGTCTTGTTGCCGCTCGGAGTTCAGGACTCGGTAGACGATTGCTCTAGTACTCGCATCACTGTATCACTTCCATGCTTACAATGGCTACTACCGTAAGCGTCTTGGGTGTTCAATTCTGCCGCGCTGATGGATTAAGATTCAGGTTGCTTGGTGCATGACGGGCAAGTCCTAAACAGGATACGACCATACGTAATCTTGTCTGCTTTCTCTGTCTGCAGTGGACATGGACTGGCTGTAGCAATCACGGAGGAAAATGTGAAAAATTCATGCATCCCAACTCTGCGGCGACGAAGTTCATTTTCGCAGTTCAAGATACCCTCAATACAAGTGAGACAGGCTCATTAATGCGTATCTTCGGCGTAGTCGAAACTGCTGATATTTTAAGATTTCGGAATAATCAGCGAGAATGAAGCTGGCTAGGCTTGCTAGGGGCTCAATGCAATGGGATTACTGGGTTTGTTGCGGTGAAAATGATCTCGGATAGAGTGGCAGAAAAATTGGGTTTCAACACCCTGGTTCGGTGGATGAAAGAGTCGCTGGTGAGCTCCATGGGGACGGAAGAGCTCAATGCAATACATCCAGTATCAGATTCAGGGGCGCGAAGGCTTTCTCTAACGCACACGGATGCATTGCAAGGTCATCTCTTGAGCGGAGATACGCTTCTGTTACAGGATTTCATTGATGTACGTCCATATCTTGAGCAGGCACATCCAGATGGAGCCGTTCTCAATGCCGAATCCCTGGATGAGGTACGCAGAGTTTGTCGGGCAAGCCGGCGAATACGGACATTCTTCTCCAAGGAAGGCTATTCCATCCTGGCCAAGGTGGTTCGTCCGATTGGATTACTGCAAGAATTAGAGCAGCACATTGAGCGCACCGTTGACTCGAGTGGGAGAGTAAAGGACACTGCATCGACAGAATTACGTCAAATTCGTAGGAGGCTGCTTCAGCGTCAGCAGGCGCTCAGGGAAAAATTGCGCGAATTACTGAGCCGGGCAATTCAGCAGGGTTATGCTGCGGAGAATCAATTGACGATGCGTGCTGGCCGGATGGTCATCCCACTACGCGCAGAAGCGAAACGGAAAATGCGTGGATTTGTGCACGATAGCTCCGCAACAGGGCAGACCGTGTACCTCGAACCTGCAGTCTGCCTGGACCTGGGCAACGAAGTCCGAATATTGGAAGCGCAGGAGCAGCGTGAAATTGAACGACTCTTGCGAGAACTCACAAATCGCGTACGTGAGCACGCCAATACGATTGAACGAAATCTGGTCATCCTGGGGAAGATTGATCTCCTACATGCCAAGGCACAACTGAGCATTAGGCTTGGAGGCGTGGTCCCAAAATTATCGGAGGAATCGGTCCTGGAAATTCGCGAAGGGAAAAACCCGGCGCTACTGCTGACCGGCAAATCAAAAGAAATTATTCCATTGACCCTGTCCCTCGGCGGAGAGACACGAACCCTAGTCATTACGGGCCCAAATGCAGGAGGCAAGACCGTAGCCATGAAAACGTGCGGTTTAATGCTTGTCATGCTGGGATGCGGTATTCCGATTCCTGCACACCCTGAGTCAATATTTGGGTCCTTCACTCAGATTCTCGTCGAAATTGGCGATGAACAATCCATTGAACGGGATCTCTCTACCTTCAGTGCACGGATTGCTGGCTTGCAGCAAATGTGTGAGGTGGCGGCAGAGGGCATGCTCATGTTGATTGACGAGATCGGAACAGGTACAGATCCAGCGGAGGGGAGTGCACTTGCACAAGCAGTATTGGAGCATTTTACCGCTTCAGGAGCACTGACGGTGGTAACCACGCACCACGGCACGCTAAAGGCGTATGCGCATGAAACGGCGGGGGTCGCCAATGGGTCAATGGATTTTGATGAAGACACCTTGCGGCCGACATTTCTTTTTCGCCAGGGGCTTCCCGGCTCATCATACGCCTTTCGGATTGCCAGTCGAATGAAGTTCAGTCCGGCTGTCCTAGCACGGGCCCGTCAAATTCTGGGCAAGCCGGGCGTTACACTGGAGTCTCTTATTGCAAGTTATCGGGATCGTATCTCCAAACTGGAATCATCTTCGAGGATGCCCGAGCCCGAGCTAGTCCCCGAAAGTGGCCCTGCGCATCCTTCATCCAGACCTACGGTGCGCAGAGCACCGGGGAAAGCGGAGCCATTACCCGCAGTTCAGTTGAAAGTGGGGCAGCAGGCCGTCATCGATGCTGGGAATTCTCCCTGTGAGATCCTGTCCATTCAGGGACGTAATGCACTGGTTTCTGCCGGGAATATGCGTATGAAGGTTGCGTTGAAACGGCTCACTCCCATCAAACAAACGAAGCTTCGGCGGAAGGGCAGGGTACGTGTATCTGTGCCCCGGACCCGCGTTGATCTTCGGGGTTTTCGTGTAAGTGAGGCGCTTGCGGAGGTAGAAAAGCTACTGGATCAGGGTACCGGTGCGAATTTGTCCACGGTTGAGATCATTCATGGTACTGGCACGGGCGCGCTGCGCAGTGCGATTCACAGTTACTTAGAAACTGCCGAGGTGAACAAGGAATTTGAATGCTTGGATGCGAACCCGGGAGTCACGATTGTGAAGATATAAGGCATGCCACCGAATTCGGTTATCCAAGTGTCATCTGCGTCTACAGATCCGCTTCTTTAGATTGGTTCTGTTGCTTTTTTTACAGAGATGAGATCTTGTTCTGCCCCAAACTCTGGAACGAGGGACATGTATGTATCAGGCCCATTTGATAATTCCGAACCATCTACATTATTTCCGAAAAAGCTTACAAATTTGTCCCCAAACAGACAGCAGTAAATCCTATATTTAGGTTTAACCTTGTGTTGACACGGGGGAAACATTAATCCGGGGATTTTTGCTCCCATTGGGGTAAAACGTAGCTCACAACCATTTCGATTTTTACCATGAAATCTATTTATTCGATTCTTTTCTCATTCCTAATTGTCGGTTCTGTAAACGCTCAGAGTACCATCAGCGGGGTCGTAACGGACGCAGAGTCCGGCTTACCTCTCCCAGGTGCAACGGTCGTTGTAGCCGGCACAGTTACTGGTACAGCAACAGATAGTGATGGGGCCTACGTAATTAGTGATTTGTCTCCGGGTACTTATGCCATTGAAGTGTCCTTCGTCGGATATGAAGCGATATTGCAGTCCATCACGCTTCAGGGTTCAAATGTCACGTTTGATTTTGCGCTGCAAGCGTCGAGTCAGGCATTGGAAGCCTTGGAATTATTCGCATCAAGGGCTTTAAACCGGCAAACCCCGGTCGCTTACTCAGATATTGAGAAGCTCCAGGTCCAACGTGAGCTAGGCTCTCGCGATGTGCCGTTGGTTTTGAATACGACCCCTTCCGTTTATAGTACCGCTCAGGGGGGTGGAGCAGGGGATGCACGGGTGAATGTACGTGGATTTAATCAGCGGAATGTAGCCGTCATGATCAATGGAGTGCCGGTGAATGATATGGAGAATGGTTGGGTGTACTGGTCGAACTGGGACGGTGTTGGGGATGCAACTACCTCAATTCAGTTACAACGGGGACTGTCCGCGGTGAATCTGGCGACACCTTCTATAGGTGGAACGCTGAATATCCTTACGGATCCTGCTGCGAATAGACGACGTGTCATGGCAAAGCAGGAGTTTGGGAATGACGGATTTCTCAAATCGACCGTTTCTGCTTCGACGGGATTGATAGACAACCGCTTTGCATTTACGGTAAGTGGTGTTCGGAAGACGGGTAATGGCTATTATGACGGCACGTGGACAGATGCATGGGCCTATTATGTCGCCGGCGCATGGAATATCAATGAAAGGCATCGAGTGGATTTCTATGCGGTTGGAGCACCTCAGCGGCATGGACAGAATCTGTACCGGCAAAACATTGCCGCCTATGACCACGATTATGCTCGTGAAGTTTTCGAGGCAGATGGATTGGACGAATCAACGATCTCAGAAATTTTGTCGACCTACCCGGAAGGAGGACGGCGCTGGAACCAAAATGTATCTCCCGTTTCCTCTTCGTATACCAACGAACAGCATAACGGCTTTGGCACTGTCCGCCGCAATTCGCGGGATATCATCAATGAGCGCGAGAATTTTTTCCACAAGCCTCAGGTGAACCTGAACTATTTTGCCCAGCTGTCGGATCGGTCACTCTGGTCAACGGTCCTCTATTATTCTGGTGGCAAAGGTGGAGGAACAGGAACTCATGGACGGATGCAATGGAATTTTTCAGGCCCGTCACGTGTGGTTGATTACAATGCCACCATCTCCGCAAACCAAGAGAATGGGCAATCCCGAGGGATTTTGCGGAACAGCCATAATGTGCAGTGGACTGTTGGGGCAATCTCCAAATTCAAGCATGAGCTGACCGAAGCATTAACGCTTGAAGCAGGCATTGATTGGCGTACCGCCTCCATCGACCATTATCGAACGGTACGTGACTTGTTGGGTGGGAGTGGGTATCAACGTTTTGATAGCGATTTTTGGGGAGAGAATGGCAAGTTGCTTCAGTTGGGCGATCGGTTCAATTACAACACTACCAATACGGTAGACTGGTTAGGTGGGTTTGTGCAGGGTGCCTATACGAGTGGAGGTATCTATGTCTATGGAATGGCAGGATATTCAACCATAAAATACTCCCATGAGGATCATTTTCGGGATGCTGGAAACGGGACCACATTTACCATTGCTACAGATCGTATTGGTGGGTACCAGATCAAGGGTGGTGCTTCCTATTTGGTCAACGACATGATTTCGGTGTTTGTGAATGCAGGGTTGGTATCCAAGGTGCCGATTCTCGATGGGGCACTGAATGATATTACGGGTGTCTTGAACCCCGACCCCCAGAATGAGCAATTTCGGGCGTTAGAGACAGGGATTTCATTTGAGTCTCTTGACCGCACATTGAACACTACCCTTAGTCTGTACAACACTGTATGGAACGACCGCACGATCACACGTTCAGTTTTGGTGGAGGACGGAGACGATGGCTTGATCAACATCCTTGGGTTGAATGCACTGCACCGCGGGATTGAAGCGGAGGTGGCTTATCAGCCACTACGTATTGTTCGTGCAGATTTGGCACTGTCCGTTGGCAACTGGAAATATACTGATGATGTGTCGGCGAGATACACGCCGGATCGTTCTGATCCGTCCACCCAGGAGACCGTATCGCTTTATGTGAAGGATGTAAAAGTGGGGGATGCGCCACAGACTCAGATCGCCTATGCGATCAGCGTTTTTCCTGTGAAGGGAATGTATGCCAAGTTTACCGGGCGTTCCTACACGGACTACTATGCAGATTTTGATCCCACAAGTCGCACCGATAGTGGGCAGTCGGGGCAACCTGTCTGGAAGGTACCGGGCTATAATGTGTTCGACATTAACCTCGGTTATACGATTCCTCGTCGTTTCGGGTCGGGGCAAATCCGCGTGTTTGCCAATGTGTTCAACCTGTTTGATTCACTCTACATTCAAGACGCAACAAATAACTCACGCTTTAATGCTTTCCGTGGTAATGGTACGGGAGCAAACAGAGCGGATGACGCAGAAGTTTTTCTGGGGCTACCACGGTCCTTCAACCTCGGATTGCAGGTTACACTTCAGTAGCCGACTGAGTAATAAATGCGCTTTTGATGGCCGGTGTGCAGTTTTTGTGAACGACAGCTTGAATGTTCGCACTGCGCATCGGCCTCTGGTGCGTGGTCATTGGAGATTACGCGAGCCCGCTTCGTTTCCGCAATACCCATTCCAAGCCTAACAACAGGATGATGAATGCCAGAATCCACGGGATTCGTCGCAGATCAAATTCCTGTTCCTGAGACTGGGTGATCGGGGTAAATAAGCTGTCAGAGTTGAGCCGGTCCGAGAGTGTGTTTAAGGTCCCTTCGGTAAATAAATCTCCCCCAGAGCGGTAAGCGATTTGACGGAGCAGTGCTTCGTTACTCCTAGTGCTGCGGTACTCCAGATTGACGGAGCCGACCGTAAAGACGCCGCGATCCGTTCCCATAGATGTATTCATCCGTGTGGCTTGTGCAGTGTATGCGTAGGTTCCCTCGGGTAGTGCATCAATTCGTAGGGTAAATCGTCCGCTCCCTGCATTGGCCATGGTGTAGGGGTATTGAGTTCCGTCCGGTGCCGTTAGCTCGATGGTGACTACAGCCTCAGAAACTGGATTAAGGCTTTCATCATATACTTGGCCGGAAAAATCTATTGGCTCGCTCCCATCAAATGCGGTCAGCACCGGTTCGACACGTACAGTTCGATCATCCTCTGGTGTGGTAAGCCACTGCATCAGGTTCTCTACCACCTGCGGCCAGATACGAGGCATATCCACGGGGTTACCAGCGAGGTTCAACCACCGCCATGTCCCGGCCCCCAGGATCGCAGCCGTTCGATGCCCCGCTCGACTTCGTACCACAAGCAGCGGCTCGTCCAGCGTTATTCCGCGGAGGTTTACCTGCCCAAGAATTCGGCTATCTGAGGTCACGGTCCAATGTCCTGTGCTGGCCACTAGTGGGGGAAACCGCTCCCATAATGCTTCAGGGAAGTCCAGGATGGGGTCTCGGAATCCAGTCTGGGTGAGTTTTAGAGTAGCTTCATCATACAGTACATTATCCGTAGCCGGCAGCACCGGAAGCACGGTTGAAAGCTGATTTTGCAAGCGCTGAAGATCGGTTTGACGGGTCAGCATAAAGAGCAGCGGAACTCCGGATTGTGCGGCACGAACGACGACATTGAGTGAGTTATCGTCGGCTTCACGACCAGGGAAGCCAACCAGTATGATCGCATCGTAGTCATCCAATGAGTTTGGTAAATTGCCTTCGTAAAACCTGTCCGGTTGCATCTGGACATAGCTATCAACCTGACGCACTGGATCACGAGTTAATAGGTTACGCATAGCAATGAGATCGGGATGCGGCGCAGCAGCGATGAGGCAAATTTTCTGAGTTCGCTTTAAAACACGGACCGTAAATGTTTCACGATTATTTGCCAATGAAGCTTCATTTTCCAGCTCCGTAGTCCTCAGGGTGTATTGGAACAGTCCCTCTCTCCGGGGAATGAAGCTCAGCGAGGCTATGGATTCGCCTTCGGAAATGGTCAGGGTCTCGGAGGCCGCTAGGGAGTCCTCAACATAGAGGCTGGTCGTGACCGTTTCATCCGAATAGCCTCGTAGTAGTAACGACACATCAACGGGGACTTCCTGCCCAACGTGGGCCAATTCATTGGTCACCGTGCGAGCGATCATTAAGTCTTGCTGTTGGAGCGTGTCTCCTATAACCAGGGTATGGATGGGGATCCCGTAGTCGGCAGCTACATATACGGGGTTGCGCCCTGTGTTATACTGACCGTCAGAAATAAGCAGAACACTACGCAGATTTTCGTCACGTAGCGCAGTTCGGATCTCTTCCAGAGCCGTAGAGATGTCTGTGCGTGGAGCCGTATCCATTGCAGCAGTGAGGTTTTCGATAGGGCGTGTAGTCCCGCCAAATCCAAAATAATAGGTTTGCCCTTGGGTAGATGGAAGGGTTTCTGTCCGTTGGTGTTGCGCCATGCTCTGACTCTCATCAACCAGGACCGCTAGCACAGGTAAATCCTCTTGGTTGATGTTTCTGCGAATCGCCGGCTCAAATAACAGGGTGAGTAGGAGCACGAGTGCAATTCCTCGGAGCGTGGGGAGGAGCCATCGGTTGATTCCACGTAGTTTTGGCTCTGTCTGGCGGTAAGAAAACCATGTCAGCAAGCCAGCCAGTATCAATAGCAGAATCAGCGGCCACGCATGTAGTCCAAATTCAATCATCTACTACTGAAAGTCGCTTGATTTGGCTTGAATGTTGAATACCCGAACAATTACGTTCCCCAGGAGATGCAAAAGGTGATGAATGGTGCCTCCTCGTCTAATTTTGTGAAGAAGGATTCCGACTTTCGCCTCATTCCAGAATTACGATCAGTATCCCAAGCGGGTTAGCATACCCGACCGCGTTCGACCATCAAAATCCAGCGTATAGGCATAAACACCCGGAGGCAGATGAGCCCCATCAAATTGCAGAGGCATCCCTCCCGTTCGGATCGGTCCTTCATACACGGTTCCCACTTCTCGCCCGAGTACATCAATAATCACCAGTCGAGCATGGGAGACGGGCTGAACTGCCTCAATGGTGAAATGAACCACATCCTGAAACGGGTTCGGATAAGGTGTATGGATGGTCAGGTCGCTCGGAATGGGGAGGATATCATCGGAACGGTTGAGTGCGATCGCCTGCATAATTGCAGCGTCAGCATCTACGATTCCCCAACCAAGGTCATTATTTGGTGAGTTGGCTTGACTGGCGGTTGAAGTTAAAACGTGCCATACCTCTCTTGGTCCAAGATCTGGATTGACTTGAAGAATCTGAGTGACGATTCCTGCAACCATTGGAGCGGAAAAGGATGTTCCCTGTGAAAAGTTATAATTTCTTGCTCCTGCAGCCAGATATACTTCAATTCCCTGTGCGGACACATCAGGTTTTATGCGGCCATCAGCCGTTGGTCCGCGACTGCTGAAAGAAACTACCGGGCCGTCTGCCCACACCGCACCCACTGCAATTACCGAATCTCCGTCCGCAGGGGTGCCAATAGTTTGTGGACCCTCCCGGCCGGAATTTCCCGCACTGGTGATGGGAATAATCCCGCGGCTTGCTGCCCAATCCATCACGATGGTCGTTAGTCCAGTGTCACCGTCAAGATCATCCTTCGTGTAACTTTGTTGGCCGAGGTCAAAATCGAAGTACCCCAACGAAGAGGTGATCACGTCTACTCCTTCGGCCTCCATCCATTCCACCGCTACGACAAAGTTATCTTCTTCGATGTTGCGCTCATAAGGAGCACATTCTGTTACCGCCGCATAAATGTTTGCACCGTGACCAGGGCCAATGATCTGACCTTCGTCATATCCCACCGCAACAGACGCAACGGCCATTCCGTGGCTATTCGTCCCGAGACAAGGTTGTGATGAATCGCGTTGTGTGAAGTCACGGACCCCTTTGAGCCGATCATTCGTACGAATATGTGTCAATGAAGGATGGCTGAAAGGGGGTGTTGGATCTGAGCTAAAGTTGGTATCAATTAATCCCAAAGTAACCCCACTTCCATTAATCCCGCGCTCAATCGCTGGAATTGCATTGACGACATCCAGTTGGGTGCAGGAATCTCCCAAAAGGCTTGAAGGGCAGTTCGATGAAACTCTTGCGGGAATGACGGGGGATACCGGTGTACGTGGCAGCACGGCAGGGGACAGACGTGCGACGGGTCGTATGCTTCGCACATAGGGAAGAGCTGTAATTCGTTCAGCCTCCTCTTCACCTAGCAGTGCAGTGACCGCATTCAACCAGCGACTACGCTGCTCAATCTTGAGGCCGCTTTCTTGAAGATCTGCCTCGTATACCTGGGAGATTGGGGCATCCTGTAAGACAAACATAGGTGCGGACCTTGCCTCTCCACGTTGAGCGCGGCGAGTGATCGCCTTATCAGTCAAATAGCCCTCCTCGACTTGTGTATTCTTGCCGGAAATATCTTGCTTATCCGCCAGAAAGATCCAGTATTTAGTTTTTTCCTGAGCGGTTGCAAGATGGGGGATAGCGAACAGAAGCACGAAGAAGACAATTTTGCGCATGATGTTGGGATGAAATGGAGAATTGAACAGGCTATAACAATTTATGGTAGCCTACTATGGTGACGCACGATGAGGGTTCGTCAAACGAAACGCTTCTGGCAGGAGATCCTTGGTACGAAAACACTTGGGCGCTTGATTGCCCCGATCAAACCAGACATCGGACTCGGGAGCCACTTCGTATAGTACCTGCCTGCAGGCCCCGCAGGGGCTAGCTGCCGTTGATTTTGGGCAGGAAACATAGATACTTCGAATGGTTGATGCTCCTGCACTCATCGCTGTCGCAATAGCTGCACGTTCGGCACAAAGTATTCGTGTCCAGTCAGGGTACTCAATATTGGCACCTTGGAAATATTGAAGCTCATCCGTAACAGCAATTGCACCTACTGGGAAATTTGATTCCGGTATATCGGCATACTCCGCTGCGTGCCTTGCGAGGCGAATTCCGGTGTTTGGATCGATCGGTTTGGAAAATTGCTTACCCACGGTGAGTTGATTACCGATCCGATAGGTACACCCTGGCGTGCCAAAAAAGTCTTTATCCAATTGATCCAGAGATGGGGTAACGGTTTGAAGGATGGCGATTTTCTCCTCCTGTTTTACGGGACCACTGAAAAGAATGGCTACAATATCTTTTCTCCCAATTGAGGCCGTACTAACCAGCGCAGAAGACAGGGCAGGGATAACTAGAGAGTAAGAAGCATTTTCGATCCGAACCCCACATGCCCAGGCTCCATCTGACATAAGCACCAGTGCTGCTCTTGGTAGGCCGGAGTAGGGGGTAAAGGAGCGCAGTGCGGCTTCCTGGACATAATGTCGCAGTGGGTCAATATCCCAAGAATTTTTCATGCTTTCAGGAACGCTTGACACTATAAATTAGTTCGCTCGTGTTCCAGCCGGGATGGCGGAATGGTAGACGCAACGGACTTAAAATCCGTTGGCCGTAGGGCCGTGCGGGTTCGAGTCCCGCTCCCGGTACAATACGCAGTGCAGTGTTGCACGAAGGGATGCGCAAGGCACTGTACTCATCGTCTCCCCTAATGGGCGGCCAGCGTATTGCCTCACGGTGCTCGGCAATTCTTTAATGTTCAATTATTGACAAGCGTTATTGGAGTCCGAGGTCTTGAAGTTGTTTTGAGATAATCTCCAGCAATTCTTCTGGGGTCACCAAGGTTCCTTGAGGAGGGGTGATCGGTCCTTCAAGTCCTTCTTCAAGCCGTATGGCAACTATATCGAAACTACCTCTGAAGCCCTGATTGTCCATATCGGCCTTCATCTGTAATGGAAGCCCGGGTAAACCGCCAAACTGCATCGGTCCGGCCTTTGATGGAATCGCGGGTGAATACCAGGCAACTATGTTGAGGGTGTCTGATGAGAATGTGGCCTTATTGACAGGAAAGTTCAGAATCGTACTGTCTGAATCAACCAATGTCCAATCAATTGCATCATATTTTTGCGTCATCAAGTAAGTTGTGGATTGATCTAAGGTAGGTACTTGCGTTAATACCGTACCTTCCATATAATCAACGTAGGTCACCTGGACAGGTAGTTCTGCTCCAAATTGGCCCATCGCTCCAGAAACCAAAGATGAGAAGTCAGGTGTCAAGAAGGATTTGTGGTCGCTGAATTTCATATGCATCGAGAGAGTGAAGAACTGCTCTGGCATTTGCGACATTTCTTGCAACATCTGCTCAATCATGGTTGAATCCAGTGGCATGTCTGGCGGCATAATTTCCATGATCTTCTCCATGGAGGGCATTTTCATATTTATTCCAGTGGAGTACTCTACCGTCCCGTCTTGAGCGAGAAGGGTAGAGGGAGCGAGGGCAAACAGGAGGATCAAGTAGCGCATATAGATTATCGGTTGTATTTGAAAGCTAGTGGTTGATGAATTCAAAGTTGCTGTGGGCGTATGGAGATTCCCAGATGAATGATACAATAAAAGTTCTCCTGCGCCAAAGCACAGGAGGACTTTTTTAGATCTTATAGCAGGACGGTTCTGCCTGATTAGCGCTACCTTAGCGCGATCC
>VXSC01000028.1 GCA_009838195.1 Rhodothermaceae bacterium
CTGTGATGATTTGGGAACCAACAAAATATGGAGGTTTCCAAGAAAGATTGATCCTCCCAACACCTGCTGCGTTCGCGACCAGATTAATGGGTTGATCCGGTTTAACGGCTTGCCCACTTACTGCTAAGATTTCGTCTGACGGCAATCCGAATCCATCCGTATTACCGGCACTCACCCGGAAATAGATTGATACTCCCGCTAGGCCGACAACTTCATAAGTTCGGATATCTTTGCTCACGATCTCAGGATGCCATTTTTCCCGTCCACTACTAGTTTTATAGGCAGATTCAATCTTGTAGTTCGTGATCGGCTTACCACCATCATCTGATGGCGGGGCCCAAGAAATGGTATATCGGCTTCCAGAAACTTTGACCTTCACATTGGTGAGTTTGCCCGGCGGCCCCCCATTGCTCTCCGCGATCAGAGTTTTTTTTTTGAAAAATGGGGGGGGGGGCAGAGACTCCGACAAGACTAAGAATCCTTTCGATAGATTGAGGGAAGCTCTGATCAATAGTCTTTTGAAGGTAATTATCTGTAGAATCCGAAGCATCGATCAAGCGCAGAAAATAAATTTCAGGTTCGGGATTTATTTCAACACCTTCGATGAGATCTCCTCCATGACCGTGAATACTAGCATCTAACGTGTTACTTCCCACATTGGAAAACGTAGCGAATAATACGAATAAGTTAGCGAGCCACATGAATTTTGGAATTGTTGTGTTTGTGCCTGATTTTAATAGTTGCACCGAATCAAAACCCATAGAACAGAGCACTCGGCCGTTCTTCCTGCGGGACAAATATAACCAATAAAGGCTTGCATAAGCTTAACTAGACCTACCCTTGGGTGTTGTAAGTTCTAACAAAACGCTGCGGAATCCTCAGAATTGTTCTCTGCCTATAAACTTCCCCGTCTCCAACTCCCTGAGACCGGTCCCATCCGGCTCCACGATTCGAATACTCAAACCATCCCATTCCTGTATGCTGAGAGGAATCACCCGCCAATCCATCACACTATATGCGGATGCCCATGCATCTGCAATCATTGCATTGGGAGCAATCACAGCAACTTTTCTCTCATGCGTCACCCCATACCCGGTATTAGGGTCAAGAATATGAGAGTACTTCACTCCCTGGTAATCCAAGTACCGATAGGAATCTCCAGAAACCGCGATCCCACAGTTTTTCAAGATCATATCACCTGTTTCTGACTCTTCTGAAAATACTTTAACACTCCAGCCATCTGAATGGGGGGGCACGTCCCCTAAGGAAATATCCCCTCCCACATCTACAGCAGCTCTTGGAAATCCTTCCCGAACAAGAACTTCCAGAGCCTGATCAGCTATGTATCCCTTGGCAACCCCCCCAAGGTCAATCCGCATGTTGTCCTTCTGCAATCGCACGGTCTGGCTGACCAAATCCAATTGTAAAGACTCGTAGCTAACAGCCGTCATTGCTTCATCTAGATCGGTCGAATCTGGAAGCATGGCTCTTCGCATAGCTCGGCGCCACAAGAGTGTTAAGGGTCCGACAGTTACGTCAAACGCCCCTGCGGATGCATGAGAAATTTCTTGCGCGGTATAAAGCACCTGCCACAGATCATCACTGACCTGCACTGATTGATTATGAGTATTCGAGAGTTGACTAAGCTCACTTTCGGTCAGATAATCACTCAGTAGATTATTGAGATCTGTAATGCGGGCAAAGGCTAACTCCATCGCTTCCACGGCCGCTATTGAATCGACAGCATAGAGAACCATGCCAACCTCTGTGCCCATCAGAGGCCTTTTGGATGTTAAGCGTATATGAGTCTGACTGTCCGCATTCGCTACCATAATCAAACTGACCATCATAGCGAGCGCGACTGGCTTAGTGATCCGTGCTCCAGGCAAAATCATCCCAGTATAGTGATGTTCGTGGACACGGGGATAACCATTACTTTCATGTCTAAACTTCTCCTATTTCCTCCGATTCTCAGAGTATATTGATCAATAATCTATCCCCTATTTACTTAGCATTTATCGGCGATTTTACTTTGCTGATTAAAGTTTTCCACCTGTAGTCACACATGAAGCGCGGTAATATTGGGGTTTCATTTTTTTGTTCCACTAGGAACTTTTTGGTTCTATCCCCGTTGGCGTGGAAGTGGTTCGTAATTAGGCAACCACCAAAAAACAATTCTGTATTGGAGATTGGTATGGTGAGAATGACCCGGACTTCGTATATCATCACAGGTAGTTCGTACATTCATAATCAAAAGCGATATCATAACATGGTAAGTTTCGTGACTAGGCCTTATCCCCTTGGAACTGAACTCAACCTCAGTTACCGTGCTCGTCTCGTATAGTGGTGGTGTGGACGGGAGATGGAGACAGCCCCAAATGTTTATCTCTTCGTCGGAAGGAATCGTTTTAGGGTTTGCATCCGACATATCCTGAACTTCGTTGGTTTCTGGGTTTTGTTTTTCCCTGTGGTCGTGCTCGGTCAGACGCACGCGCCGCAAAGTCAAGTCCATACCGGCGTGACTGCCCCTCGGACGTTATTGAATACACACTTGCAGGCTGTCGAAAAACTCGAACGGAAAATTCTTGTAACCCCGCTGCTTTCTGCTGAACCACGCACCGCTCCTTTTGAAGCGATTCGTGCAAGTGGAGGCGAACTTTCTTTAAGCGGCCCTTTACTAATTCTCCCACACTTTCCTCACCGGGAATCAAGTTCGGGCATCTTTGTATCATCCACAAATCCGGGTGGATTTGTGGATGACTGGTCGAGCGATTTTAAGCAGATGCCGGGGGATTCCAGAGAGGTCGAGGTGACAATTAATAACGATGATTTGCCAGTGATTCGTTTTATTGTGGATGAAGGCACCATAACCGAACCCCTTCCTGATGATCTTCCTGCAAAATACTGTGCCAGGACAATAGTCGATCGTGCACCTCCAGAGGAACTCCTATTTTATTACACCACGCAGGAAGGCACGGCGAAGGAAGGTGAAGACCTGGACTACAGAACGGATAAATACACGTTATTTACCGTCAAGGCTATACCACCTAACTTGGGATACCGGCGATGCATTGGGCCCGCAATCTTTGGTGATTTCGAGAAAGAGAACGATGAAACGATGACTGTGACGCTGGCTCCCGGTACGGGATACAAAGTGGGAAGTCCAAGCACGCATACAGTGATAATCAAGGACAGAGAGCCGACCGTTTACTTTTCTTTGGCGAAATCGAGTGTGCTCGAAGACAAGTTTACGCACAAGGTCAAGGTATTCATTGTTCCTGTTCCGGCAACCGATCTCACATTTAGCTATAGGCTGGACGGAACGGCAGAGAGAGGGGAAGACTACAACAGTTCTGGATCATTTATGGTGGATGCGCACAAGACGTCGGCGATTATTCCGGTTGAGATTATCCCAGACAAGGAGGATGAGCAGGACGAGACGGTGATTCTGACGCTGGTCTCTGGCCCGGGGGGATACGCGGTGGGAGAACGAGGCATCCATACGCTGACGATCGTGGATGACGATGATG
>VXSC01000029.1 GCA_009838195.1 Rhodothermaceae bacterium
AAATACATAGCGCCCCGTAGCCTTATCTGACGGCCGTCCTACTATACCAGGGAAGAAGATTTTTGGCGGTGTGTCGGATATAGCAATGTTGATTTCGCTCTGGGTCATTACGTAGTTTGCGATTTGATTGTAACGCCCACGGGTGAGTCCCTGCTTCATCAGATACCTCCGCGGGAATACATGATGACGGTCTCCGCGGTTGAGTAGTAGGTCTCGGACACAGATCGTAGTTGAGAGAAATCCTTTATCACCATGGAATGCCTGTGCCGCTTGATAGGCAATAAAATAGGGGCTTGTCGAGCTAGAAGTTTCCATGCCTTGAAGCAGCATTCCTGTCCAATAGGTCTCAGGAAGTTCGTTTTCAATGGTGGACTCCACATAAGGGCGTAATCCTTGAGTGATGATCTGGCGGATGTCGAGATCAAACATGCTTTCTGGACTTCCTGAATAACGTCCAGTGAGGATCGACATCGCATACCATCGACGGATCAAGCTCTCAACTTCAGATGGGGGGAGTCCTTCTTCACGCCCCTGCAAGTAAATAATGAAGGCAAAGTTTACAGCATTCTGACTACGGATCATCCTAGATGTGAGGAATCCTGAAGAGCGTAGAATCATGGTCAGTCGATCGAAGTTGGTCTTATTCATGAAGTCAGAGACACCTTCCTTCAATCGATTGAAAGTATCCTCTACAATTACCTCCTCATACTCGCGCGTCTCAAAATTACGGCCAGATAGAAGGGAGACCAGATCCTGCAGTTTGCCACGCTTAAATTTTGAGGTGAACGCCACCCGTAGCATATCGGTGTAGGTTGGATCGTACAGATCGTCGTTTACATCCTTAAGCCAAGTCATTTTTGGCCAAAACGAAGAACTTATAAAGCTGGAATCTTTTTTGATATCCGTATAGGATCCAGGTGCGATTGCCAGATGACAGAAGTAGTCTATGGCCTTACGTAAGAGTCCGCCGTCGTGGGTTTCATTTGCCGCGATTTTTGACATTGCGAAGTCTGCCTGTGAGAGAGGAGTGCCAGCTGAGTTCACACGGATAAAAATTTCAGTTACCTTGTCAATATCAAGTTTCTCATCCAGTTCAATGACTCCGACCTGATTATTGACGATTTTGATAACCTCTAGGATTGCTCGGTTGATGTCCTTTGGCAAGGTATTCTCATTAGAGGCAGTATAAGTATGAACCAGCTCAAATAGATCCAAGTTAGGATCAAAGATAGCGGCAACGTCATTAATCCAGGCACGGTCTTTCTCAATGGCCGGATTGCATACCTCGAAGCGTTTTTCCAAAGGATTGAATGCGATGCGAATTCGAACTGATTTATAATCTTTGGTAAGTACAGTGTGCCCTAGAAGTGCCGCCATGAGCGCGGTAACTCGTTGTTGACCGTCAATCAAGATGCGTTTTCCGTTAGAAAAAGTGCCATCCTTTAGTTTGATTGAAGGATTGCGCCAAGAAATCAAGTAGCCGATTGGGTAACCCTGATGCAGTGAGTCAAGTAGATTACGCACTTGTGTTGAATCCCATACAAAAGGACGCTGGATTTCGGGAATTGCAATATTTTGTGTCTTCACCCAATTCAGTAAGGTGTCTATCGTATAAGAAGTGACAGAATATTGTTGTTGTATAGCCATGAGATGTTATACTTTATTTTGCATCCGAGTAAACACCAGTAAAACCATTCAGTTTTATCGTACGTTGCAGAGGCTATCGTCCATACCTTATATAGATACATTTGTCAATTTGAAATTTGGGACTGTTTCGTTGAATTTCGTTCAAGCGAATCATTGCAGGCATTAAGACATTTTCAGAAAATCTGACACCCGCGCTTTCTCGTTTTTGAGGAAGTTGATCAAGACTTTGAAGTTGGGGGAAGCCGAACACTGGAATTCGCAGAAATTCAAAAAGAGATAGCGACTACAAATTTTGATTCTGAACTAGATATCCTCAATGAAACCTTGAAAGCACAGAAGGAATCTATGGATGCCTGACTCAGTGGTATAGATTGGCTAATTGGGGTTGATTTTGGTGTACCGATCGCAGTGGGCGTGTTCGCCATCTTGGTAGATATATTCAATTGGGGAGCGAACTTATTTGTTTGAGGCAGCTGGGGATCTGATATCGCAGGAAACTGGCCCCTGAACAGTAATTAATTTCGTGGTAGGAGGTGTATACAAGTTCCATCGGAAGCATAATCACTGTTTGATATGGCGGAACGGGGAGATTCTGGATTCAAATCATGCACGCTTCTAGCTGTTTGATCTAGATATATAGACCAGAGGCACGCATTAGCGCAGCATACATTAGCCGTTTGGTACACTTGGGTTTGGAGCTGGATCACGTTCGCATAGGTTTTCCAAGTGTGGATTGACCTTGTTATGGAGAGTTAATAGCGGTTAGCTTACGTTCGAAAACGCACGATATCCACCGATCAAATACGCCGAATAAAGAGTTGGACAATTCACCATTGGTTTGTCCCCCAACCACGACATTCACATGAATCATGGTCGTCCCCCAAGGACATTCATCTCCCAAAGCTCACCAAGAGAGTACGCATCCAACCATTCTCCTAGGGATTCACCATCGTGCTTTCTAAATACCGATTCCCCCAATCCGTCACGCAAGTCACCTACCGACAGGGCAGTTGAACCTCTTCGTTCGACAGTGATGATGTCTTCAGGCTCAAACTCATCAAGGAAGGATACGGACTGCGTTGTGAGAATAAGCTGGGTGCGACTTGATGCGCTGCGCACCAATCCAGCCAAGACAGTCAAGGCTCTTGGGTGCATTCCTAATTCTGGTTCGTCGATCAGAATTGTAGAAGGCAAATCTGGTTGCAATAGAAGCGTTGCTAAACCTATGAACCGTAGTGTTCCGTCAGAAAGCTGGTGTGGCCCGAATCGGTAATCCGAGCCGTGCTCCTGCCATTCAAGGCGGATCTTTTCCGGATTGAGTGGACTGGGACGCAATGCAAAATCCCTGAATCTCGGGAAAATTCGACGCACTGCACCTCGGATCAACTCATAGTTCCGGGAATGTCTCTCTTGCAACGTGTAGAGAAAAGCCGCCAAATTACCTGCATCAGGCTCCAATCGATCATTGTCGTGAAGGTCACCTGTTCGCTTAATACGAGCCGTCGAACTAGTATCATGGAAGTGATATACTTTCCAAGAGCGGAGCGCAGGCACAACATAGTCAACCACGCGGTACCCCGATTCTTCATCGTTTTCGGGGGCAAGAGCCTCCTTGTGTCCCCTTCCTAATCTTTCTCTGTGAGGAATTTTCGATCCTGTTTTGGTGAAGTATAAAATTTCTTCTCTAAACACTAGCCTGTCGTCTTCAGTTGGTGTGAGTTGGATCTCATAGCCGTTACGACCAAAGTATAACCCTGCATCGATGCTATTGGTCACTTTCGTACCGTGGTGCAGCGTCGCATTTGCACCACCGGAACGACGAACGAACAGCTGAAGGTGTCCTTCAATCAATTCATTCAGCATCCGGAAGAAACTGATAAAGTTGCTCTTTCCTGCTCCATTAGAACCAATCAGTACGTTGATAGACCCCAATCTAAGATCAAGCTCCTTGATGGACTTAAACCCCTTGAGCTTTATATGAGTGAGTTCTGGCATGTACTGTCGTACCCTTTCAATAAAGAGGGGCGTGCACGAGGCTCCAGCACTTGCACATCCTCTATGGTGGTTCGGAAAAACGACCATCCGCGATGTGTATGCGGACTCCTCAGAAGGTTCAGCCTAAGATAAAAACCTTAGGAAATATAGACTTGCCAAACTTCTGTTCGATTTCTTGCAAGATATGCGGTGGAAAGCTTCTGGGCATATTTTGGGCAGGACTTACTTGGCTCCAGATAGGGCTCAAATAAGAACGCCCCAAAATTAGCTTTGACGGCATCATTTGAGGCGTTCTCGTTGGGAGCCAACGGCCGGACTTGAACCGGCGACCTGCTCATTACGAGTGAGCTGCTCTACCACTGAGCTACGTTGGCATAGGGCGGGTTTCACGCACAGTAAGGGGACTGGTTTCTAAACTGTAGAGTGACTACAACAAATCAAGTAGCCAAAGCCTCCCGTATTACTCAGAAATCTTTCTTTTTGTGGTGTACTCCGAAACCAAGGCGGTAATTCTGGGGTGATCTGTCGGTAGCGCAAGGCCGTCCCAATATATGAGTGATCAATCATTGAGAGACTTCGCCAAGGCATGGGCATATCTCCTTGGAGTACTGTCAAAACCCTTGACTGAATCCACGGAGAATGTTATATATTTGATCAATTCTGCAGCGTCAATTTATTTACTCTATGCATTCGACACGCGAATCTGATTTTGAGGAGCTGCTCAAAATTGTTCGTACTGTATGCGATCTTCGAGCTGCTGCGTCACTGCTGGAGTGGGATCAGGAGACCTACATGCCGATAGGGTCAGCAAAGGCGCGATCCCAGCAGGTTGCAACACTCTATTCAACATCACACGAGATATTCATTCGGGATCGTACAGGCGAGTTGCTGGAGCGTTTGAATGGGGTAGATGAGGACCCTATGGGGTTTCAAGCGAGTCTTTTGCGTGTCACTGAGCGTGATTTTTCCCGTGCCTGTAAATTGTCTCCTGATCTAGTGGGTGAAATTGCCGAGGTCACATCCAAAGCGAAAGGCTCATGGGCACAGGCGTTCAGTGAAAATGACTTTGGCAAGTTTACAGATGACTTGGAAAGAGTTATTGGACTCTGTATTCAGAAGGCCGAGGCAATTGGCTACTCGGATCATCCGTATGACGCACTTTTAGACGAATATGAACCTGATGCTACGTCAGCCCAGGTAAAATATCTTTTCGAGGATTTACGCGCGTCACTGGTCCCGATTGTGCAGGCAATTTCAGAAGCTCCGCAGCCTGACAACACGTTCCTCAACTTCTCTTATGATGCGGATATCCAGTGGGACTTTGGGATGGAAATTCTTCGGGATATCGGATTTGATTTCCAGCGGGGGCGCCAGGATACATCCATACATCCATTTAGCACCTCATTCTCTGTAAACGATGTACGCTTGACGACACGAATCCACGAACGTAATTTAGTCTCGGGTCTTTTCAGTTCTTTACATGAAGCGGGGCATGGCATGTATGAACAAGGCATTGATCCAAAGCTTGAAGGCACGTTTCTTGCCCAGGGGACATCACTCGGAATTCATGAATCGCAATCCCGGCTTTGGGAAAATCAGGTCGGCAGAAGCGAGGCGTTCTGGAGGTGTTACTATCGTGATTTACAACAGCGCTTCAAAAGGCAATTAAGCGACGTCTCGGTGGGGGAGTTTTATCAGGCGATTAACCGTGTCAGCCCCTCTCCGATCCGTGTAGAAGCAGATGAGGTAACCTATAATTTGCACATCATGCTTCGATTCGAGCTTGAAATGATGCTCCTGGGGGAAAACGTATCCGTGCAGGAGCTGCCTGGGCTCTGGTTTGATCGAATGGAAGGGTATCTGGGGATCCAGCCAGAAAGTGATACAGAGGGGGTTCTTCAGGATATACACTGGGCATTGGGAGCAATCGGGTACTTTCCTACGTATGCGCTGGGGAATCTAATGTCTGCTCAGATATTTACACAAGCCAAGTCCACACTAAAAGACCTTGATGATCAGATTGCGCGGGGAGAGTTTAACCCTCTTCGTGAATGGTTACAAACGAATGTGTATCATTGGGGGCGCAAGTTGTCAGCCACTGAAATCATCGAATGGCTCACAAACGGAACTATCAGCGCAGATTCCTGGCTTGAATACATACGTCAAAAGTATAGTGCTATTTACGGGAATCTGCCTTAGGTTATATCCATCACCCACTAAATAATATTACATGACATCCAACACAGTTAGCGGAGGCACCAACTCACCCAAATTTGCGATTGAGTTTTATGCAGAGGGTGCACATCTTAGTCAGCGGGACAGAGATGCGATTGAAACACGAATTCATAAGTTGGCGCGTGGTCACCGCGATATTGCCGGTGCTTCCGTAGCCATAGAGTGTGTCAGTGGAGCCAATAAGCACGCGGAGTATAAGGCCCGCCTGGTGGTCTACTGTAAGCCAGCAAATATTGCAGCATCCCGGACACAGTCTTCTGTTCGCTTAGCAGTGAGTGAGGCTCTTGAGGCGGTTGGACGCCAGATTCGCGAACAACGTGAGCGCATGCGTGATCGTCATCGAACAGCCCGTGCAATTTAGGCCAAACCTTCATTTCTGACCAATATCTTGCTGTCGAAATAGTCATCCCCACCGGATGACCCCGTTTCGTTTATCGAAGAGCCACAACTAAAACAGATGGAAGACTTGCTTTCACACTGGTCCCCCGCATCCTGGCGAAAAAAGAATGCCATTCAACAGGTTGTCTATACGGATGAGGAGCAACTTGCAAGCATACTCAATCAGTTAAGTCAACAGCCGGCTCTGGTTACTTCTTGGGAGATTGAAGCCTTGCGTAACCAGCTCGCAGAGGCTGCTGCCGGGCGTAGATTCCTTCTTCAGGGTGGAGACTGTGCAGAGCGATTTGAGGATTGCACAGTGGAACTAATCAAAAACCGGCTCAAGATTCTGCTCCAGATGAGTGTAATTTTGATCTATGGCTTACAGATGCCGGTCCTCCGGGTTGGACGCTTTGCCGGTCAGTATGCGAAACCTCGGAGTGATTCACATGAAACCCGCAATGGAGTCTCGCTCCCTTCGTATCGGGGAGATAATATTAATGCACCTGCATTTACCGCAGAAGCCCGGATACCAGATCCTCAGCGCCTCATGCAGGCATATTACTGCTCTGCAGTTCAACTCAACCTTGTCCGTGCATTGGCAGATGCGGGTTTTGCGGATCTTCATAATGCAGAAAACTGGAACCTGAGTTTCGCTCAAGGAGCACCTTATATCCAGAGCTATCAAACAATTATTAGCAAGATTCACAGAGCGTTGGATTTTGCTAAAACAGTATCGGATCATCCGATTGGCGGATTGGGGCGTGTCACCTTCTATACGAGCCATGAGGCGCTCCATCTTCCTTATGAGGAAGTGTTCACGAGAGAGGTTACGCATGCCAATGCAATCTACAACCTATCAACACATATGCCCTGGATTGGGAAACGGACGCTCTTTGCAGATAGTGCACATGTAGAGTACATGCGAGGAATACGCAACCCGGTTGGAATTAAGATCGGCCATGACATGGCCCCCAGTGACCTGATTCCTCTAGCGCGTTTTTTGAATCCTCTGAATGATCCTGGGCGGCTAGCCATGATCACGCGGATGGGAGCTGCAAAAGTCGAGGATGCCTTGCCACGTTTAATAGAGGCTGTTCGGGGTGCAGGGTTGAATGTGCTATGGTGCTGTGATCCAATGCATGGAAATACAGAAACGGCAGCCAGTGGAATAAAGACACGAAAGTTTGAAAACATCTTAGCTGAGCTGGAAGCAGTGATTGATATGCATGCTCGCATGAAAACCATTTTGGGAGGTGTTCATTTTGAACTGACGGGAGAGGACGTTACAGAATGTGTCGGAGGAGCAAGCGGTGTAGAGGAAGAAGATCTTAACCAGCGCTATCATTCGACGGTAGATCCCCGATTGAATGTGAGTCAATCATTGGAGATGGCCCTGCGGATTGCGGAGAAGTACCAAAATATGGAGAGTGCCTAGGGCCTCGGAAGTGTGGTCCATAGAGTGATTGCCAGAATCAATTTCTTTATGCACCTGCCGGGAATAATCTGTTCCTTTGCCCGATGAACTTGATCAAGTATTTGGATGCAGTATGATTTGATTGCAATGGGGCGCTCCTCCATTGATCTGTATTCGAACGATATAGGGGCGCCATTTTCGCAGATATCCAGCTTCGCCGCCTATGTGGGAGGCTCGCCAACGAACATTTCTGTAGGCACATGTCGCCTCGGCTTGAATGTCGCACTGCTTACCGCAGTCGGCGAAGATCCAGTTGGAGACTTTATACTGGACTTCCTGAAGGACGAGGGGGTGGAAACAAAATACATTCCCCGGAAACCCAATCGGCGTACGAGCGCTGTCATCCTGGGGATTGAGCCACCGGATCGTTTCCCGCTGGTCTATTACAGGGACAACTGTGCGGACAATGCACTGAGTGTTGATGATGTCCGGGCGGTTCCGATCACGCAGGCGCGTGTCTTTGAGTTTGCGGGCACGAACCTGGCCCAGGAACCCAGTCGGAGTGCGACGTTGTATGCGGCAAAACAGGCCAATGAGTCTGGCGTGTCCGTCATTCTTGACCTTGATTTTCGTCCAGATCAGTGGCATGACGCCCGGGACTTTGGTGTTTCAATTCGAACGGCCCTGCGTAGTGTAGAGATCGTTATCGGCACCCAGGATGAAATCAACGCGGCAGTGCTGGAAAACCCTGACCAGGTTCAACTTATCGACCAACAGGTATCGGATGCCCGTGTGGAAGGGGATGTGAATCGTGCGGTCTCTACTCTGTTAGACCTCGGTCCCCGACTCGTGATCGAAAAGTGCGGGGCGGAGGGCGCACGGATCCATGAGAGGGGAGTGGCACCGGTTGAAGTGCCAGGTTTTCCCGTCGAAGTGCAGAATATTCTTGGGGCTGGCGATGCGTTTGCGGCAGGGTTTATCTACGGGCTGGTCAAAGGCTGGCCCTGTGTTCGTGCCGTCCGTCTCGCTAATGCCTGTGGTGCAATAGTTGTGACCAAGCATGGATGTGCCAACTTTATGCCCACTCTTGAAGAAGTCAAGGCAATGACTGCTCCGCACGGGGGCTTATAGCCTAGTCCGAATACATCTGCCCATTACGCGAGTTCCGGCGCAACTGCGTCACTGCTACTTGGCAGTGGTTTCCGTTTGAAGAGAGACAGCATGGCAACGGAAGCCAGAGGAGACAGCAGTGTAGATGCCAGAAGTCCTGCCGTGACCGTGACCGCCAGGCCAATCCAAAAATCATCATTATTTGGAAAAACCAGGAGGGGTAGCATCGCCGCACCACTGGTCAAGGTTGTTGTCCACATTGGACGCAATCGTTCACGAACCGCTAAGCGGGCCAAGACGGAGGGCGTCCCATGGGGGCGGGCAAGCTGTAATTGCCGGAAGCGATCCGTTAAAAGAATGCTGTCGTTCACGGCAATCCCGATCAAAAGTACGCTTCCAATTAAGGCACCTTCCACGAAGCTGGCCTCGGTGATTATGAAGCCGAGACAGACCCCTACTGCTGCAAGTGGAACGCTCAGCATGACGACCAGAGGTAGACGCCAGGACTCAAACACGGATGCAGTGACCAGGAACACAAGTAAGATGGTTGCTGCAAACACCCAACTGAACGCACGCTTGGTCTCTTCAGTGAAAAAATAGCCGGATCCATCTTCAATTCGATATCCGGGAGGAAGGGGGAATGAAGCTAGTGCATTTTCGATAAACCTCCGCCTCATGTCGAACGGACCACGGAAATCCACACTGATTCGCCGTACATACTGTTGATCTTCCCGTTCAATTTCCGCCGCCATCTCAACGATTTTGTAATCAGCTACTCCTGCGAGTCTGAGAAGAGAGCTGTCGCCGACCACTAGGGGGCGTTGCGTAATACGGTCAACGTCAAGACTCGCAGCATTATTGACGATGAGACGAATGGGGATTCGTGAATCTCCCGCTATGTCAGCTCGCCAGCGAGGATGTGTTGTTTCGAAGTAAGGCCGCATGCGATGATTAATCCAGTAGGCATCCGCCCCGGTCCTTGCGGTCGCATCTGCAGTCCATTCAAATTGGAGTACTTGGCGGGCCTGGCTTCGAATCCATGAACTCCCCATCGCGTTCAGATCAACCCCCTGAACTCGACGACTTCTACGTTTCACAAAGTCTCCAAACTGATGAACGAGCAAATCCAGATCTTCATAGTTGGGACCATACAGGCGTACGCTTGCTCCACCGATTCCCCCACCTCCCCCACTGTAATATGATGTTTCGGGAATAATTCCACTCACAGATACGGTCATGCCTCCAAGTAAAATGGCACGTCCAACCAATCTCTGTTGGAGAATATAGGGGCCTGGGGTTGCTAAGGAGCCCTTTTCGAACTCAATATTTAAGTAGGCATAGTCTTCACTGATCCTCACATCGGTTCGATATACACTCTCTTCTGCCAGGGCCATCTGTTCAAAGTTCGCAATGAGTGAATCGCTTCGTTCAATGGTATTTCCCTTAGGAAAGCCTAATCTCACATAGATGCTTTGGCGTTCAGGGTAACTCCAGGGTTTATAGAAGGACACGGTTCGAAAGAAAGGCCGCAGGACACCGCCCGTCAGTGGATCGATGTATTCTCTGGCATTCTGGACGATAGGAGCCCCCAACGAAGTATTATAGAGATTCGCAAAACGCTCCCTAACCTCGCTTGACCATCCCAACCGAGGCTCGTTAAATTGCATGGGGAGTTTCCATATTGGAACCCCGAGCAGCAAAATCAAGGCGATCAACGTGCTTTTGGGAAAGCGTGCAACTAGACGGTAGGGTATGGCAACCGTTCGCCTGAGCCACTTCCATTCTGGTTTTTCAACTTTCGGCGGCAAAAAACGCACTACCACCGGCACAAAAGCGATCGCACTGATTAACGAAATCAGAAGCGTAATACTCACCAAGACTCCAAAAGGCAAAAACAAATCACGCAAATCTCCGCTCAGATAAACCAGTGGAAGCATGACCGCTATCGTGCTCAGTGTACCTCCTAGTAGTGGTAGCCAGACCGCTTTCAAGGCTGCTTGTGTGCGTGCGACATGCAACTCCAGTCCCCGCATTCCGCGTGCAAGGAGTTTTTGTTGTTGCAGAAGGAGCTGTTCAACAACGATGACACTGTTATCAATGAGGAGGCCGAACACCAGGACCAGCCCTGCGAGTGTAATGATGTTTAGAGATAGATCAAAGAACCTGAACAGTGCAAGCGAAGGTGCAAGGGCCACAGCAACGCTGAATAGCACAATGACGGTCGCTCGTACGCTTTTGAGCATGAAGAGCAGCACGAGGGTCACCAGGATGAGTCCGATCCCGCCACGTAAAGTCAAGTCATCCAGTAATTCCCGGACATCTTCAGTGCGATCTAGGACCACCAGCAGTCTACCTCCTTCCGGCAGAGAATCCCGTATATCCTCAATTCGATCATAGACTGTCTCCGCAACATCGATGATATGAGACCCACGAGTACGCTCTAGATCCAGAGCTACGGCATTAAGTCCGTCAATGCGTCGAATACTGAGACGGGGTGCGGGACCCAGTTCCAAGTTGGCAACCTGATCTAGCCGGACAGGAAGATCCCCTGGCCTGCTTTGATTGACAATAATGGAAGACAGGTTATTCAGGTCAAGCTCTGGTCGATTCATCATCAGATGCCCTCGGCCCCGGGCATCCATTCGACCGAAAACATGATCGCGCAATGACGAACTCACCTGTTCCATCACATAACCGTACTCAATTCCGTAGGCGTCAAGCCGGTCCGGTTCCAATGAAATCAAGAGCTCACGTTCACTACCACCGGTAACTTCAACCAAATCAATGCCAGGTAGACTCTCGAACTTGGGCTTCAGGAGCTCATCGGCTGTTTTTCTGAGTTCATCCGGGCTGTAGGGGCCGATCAACCGTAAGGTCATAAATCCCTGAACGTCACGAAATGCTTCCGGGATTTGCTTGGTCAGGCGGGGAGAAACGTTTTCGGGCAGCCGATCTCTGAGCAGGGTCAGGTTTTCTCCGATCTGCGTAGTGAAAGTGCCCAGGTCGACATCCTCATCCACCTGGATTTGTATGTGGGATTGGCCTTCGGATGAGATGCTGTTGATTTCAGCAATTCCTGGGACCGTTTGGATTTCGCGTTCAATGGGTGCAGTGACATACCTCTCTACCTGTCTTGGTGAGGCTCCCGGCCAAATCGCTCGTACACTCACGCGGGGCAGTTCCGTTTTGGGAGAGTACTCAATTGGAATATCCGAAGCAGCCCAGATCCCGGCGAGGATGATGGCAGTACACCAGGAAATCACAGCGATGGGCCGTTTAAGAAGACCTGCTGCACTCTTACTGAGCATGAAGGATCAATTGGAGTAGTCCAGTACGCTGAACCAACGGTGCTAAAGATAGTAGAGTTCCTGCCTAGAGAGCAATAGAGATTTAGTTCGTTTTACGCAATTCCTTAAACCTCCGGCACGTTTATTGTCTTAGTTGTTCTATCAGGAATCATTCTTTAGTATATGTCGGATAGATCCCGTTCATCGCGTAGAATTAAGCCATGGCACATTTTCGGCTTGGTTCTGGCATTGGCAACAACCGGCCTGATCTTATACGGAGTCTGGCCTGCCGTCTTTGGCGAGGAAGCAGAGGACGATCGGGAATTGACCGAGGAACCGGAACCTGCGCGTGCTCCCGTTGAAGTCCTGGTATTGGAGCGGGGAGAATTTCCTCTCCGTGCAGAGGCAACTGGGCATCTGGCACCATGGCGTGAATCCAAAATCAGTGCGGAGGTCAGTGGGTTAATTCTTGAGCGGCCGGTAGAAGAAGGGCAGCGTGTACAGGCTGGGCAGGTTTTAATGCGCCTCGATGATCGTGAACTGAAAATTCGTCTTTCCGCAGCCGAAGCAGCTCTTCTGAGGGCACGCGCAGATTATGCAGTCCAAATCAGCAATGCCGGGGAGGTGGAGGCAGCGGATACAACAAAGCTTGCAGAGGCCAGGGTCCGGTTGAAAGCCGCAGAGGAGGCGTTTGCAGCAGGGTCAATCACACAGACGGAACTTGATAATGTGCGTCGCCATTTTGAAGCGATGGATGTGTTGGCCGGGAATCAGCGCGAAGCTGTAACAGCCGTGTATACCAACTTAACTCAGCAGGAACAAGAGGTAGAGCAGGCACGCTTGCAATTGGAGCGTACACAGGTCATTGCCCCTTTTAACGGCCGGGTTGCGGATCTTCAAGTGGAGGAGGGGCAACATGTAGGAATGGGTACTCATCTTCTCACGCTGCTTCAAGATGACCGGATGAAAGTATCCGTTGATGTTCTTGAGGGAGATCTGGTGCATGTTACTCCCGGGGTTACTGCGAATGTGGTTGTGCCAAGCTACAGTGATGAAGTGTTCCAGGGCTATGTGCATGCGGTGAATCCTTCTGTAGATCCCAAGACCGGTTCCGGACGCATTACTGTAGCACTTCGAAATCCAGGTGGCCGACTTGTTTCCGGCCTGTACGCGGATGTCGCGTTGGAAACGAATCGTTTGCAGGATCGGATGGTTGCCCCGTCTGAAGCCGTCATTGTTCGGCAGGGCAGGGAAGTTGTCTTCCTGGTTAGAGGGGGCCGGTCGTACTGGATGTACGTGATTGTGGGAGAGCGTTCCGGCAATTTTACAGAGATTATTGGCGGAGATCCCCCCAGTGTCGTGGAGCCAGGTGATTCCCTGGTCGTCCAGGGAAACTACGCATTAGCACATGACGTCCCCGTGGAAGTCACCAGAGTGGTGGAGCTAGGGCTTCGTTAAAGCTTTACTTCAACTGGCCTATCTTGATCAGGTATGAAATCCTTCATCTTCTCCTGCCTGAATCGCCCTGTTGCCGTTACGGCATTCTATGCTCTGCTGCTGGTTTTGGCAGTCGTTGCTTATGTGCGATTACCTGTGGCATTGCTTCCCGATTTGCGCTATCCCGGGTTGGTGGTATGGACCAGCTATCCTGATGTGCCGCCAGACAGAGTCGAACGAGCAGTAACCGAACGGATTGAGCAAGCGGTTGCTGGAACGGCCGGTCTTACACGGGTGACGTCACGCACTTTGCTCGGGGGGAGTCTTGTGCACATGCAGTTTGGGTGGAATTCGAACCTAGATCTGGCATTACTGGATGTTCGGGAGAACCTTGATCGGCTGGGAGACACGTTTCCAAGAGAGGCATCAAGACCCGCGGTTCTTCATCTTGATCCAGGGGATCGTCCCATTATGGTGATCGCACTTCGTAACAGAGCAGACCAGCAAGGCAGTGATCGCCCGGAGGACCTGGTCGAACTCAAGCGTGTTGGCCGGGATTTGATTGCACGCCGACTAGAGCAGCTCAGCGATGTCGCACGCGTTCAGGTAACGGGAGGTTTTGAGCGCCGGATCGAGGTTGAGATTGATCCAGATCAGAAGCTCGCGTACGGGATCAGCCTCAGCCAAATCGCAGGTGAGCTTGAAGGGTCAAATGTGGCACTGCAGGGGGGTGTCATTCGGCGTGGACCGTTCCGCTATCCGGTCGAGATTAGCGGAGAATTCAAAGACACGGAGGATATCGCTCAAACGGTTATTTCCACACGAAACAACACGCCAATCCGACTCCGGGATGTGGCCCAAGTACGCGATGGAGTAGCGGAGCGGCGTGGACTGGTTCGACTTGATGGTGCGGAAACGCTGCTGTTGCTTGTTGAGCGTAAGGCAGATGCGAATATCGTTCGGGCCGTGGAAGAAATCCGTACGGTCTTAGCCGAATTGGAAGAAGAATATGAGCAGATTTCTCTTGACGTCGTAGTTGATGAGAGCGAGTTTATTCAGGCGGCCATTGGAGGTGTGACCCAGGCCGTGCTTCTAGGTGGACTGCTGGCCATCCTCGTTTTGTTTGCATTCCTGAAGCGGCTGCGGGCTCTATTGGCTGCCGCTGTGGCGGTACCGCTTTCTATAGCGGTCACACTGGTCTTTTTCGAACCCCTGGATGTCACCTTCAATTTAATTTCGCTCAGTGGGTTGGCATTAGGTGCAGGGATGCTCGTTGATAATGCCATTGTTGTCATTGAAAACATTGCCCGATTACGTGAGCAGGGGCAGTCACCATTACAAGCCGCACGTAATGGTGCATCAGAGGTGGCAGGGGCGATTACCGCAAGCACATTAACCACGATTGCAGTTTTTCTGCCGATCACGCTGGTAGAAGGTCTGGCAGGCAGGCTCTTCAGAGATCAATCTCTGGCGGTTGTCTGTTCGCTTTTGGCGTCGTTACTCGTGGCGTTAACCGTGGTCCCACTCATCGTATCCCGTGAAAGGCAGACTGCCGATCGGCCCGTCTATAAGTCTCATGCTGGATCAAGGCTATTGACCCGGTATGGGCAGGCCCTTTCTTGGAGCTTGGATCATCGTTGGACCGTCATGATGTTCTGTACTCTATTACTCATGGGTGCGGGTTTATTGATTTCAAATTTACCTCGCGAGGTGATCCCCGAGACGGAACAGGGGCGTGTAGATGTGCGGATTACGTTGCCGACCGATGCAGACCTAACCATGATAGCATTGCGCGCCTCCGAGATTGAATCGCAGGCCAAAGCCAGAGGATGGGCAGACCGAGTGCTTGCAGATTTGGGAGAGCGGGATCAGGCGCGTCTGGATCTGGATCCGCGGCCACCTTACGAGGGCGATATTACTTTGTTGTTACCCCCAGGGCAAAACGCGGAGGAGGTACTGTTGGCCGTGCAATCAATGGATTTGCCGGATGATGTCTCAATCAAGGCACAGCGTGTTGAGACGCAATTAGAGCAGTTATTGACTGTCAGTGATGCGGATCTGCTGATTGATCTGGTTAGTGAAGATCGCCGTGATGCAGAACAGGTTGTCGGGCGTGTCCAGCAGTTGTTGGAGGCGCGCCCGGAATTGGTGAATGTACGACGTACGGATGCCGCTTCCGTGCCAACCTACCAATTGACCTTCAAGCGAGACATGATGAACCGTTACGGTGTTCATGCCAGAACGTTGACCTCATATCTTGAGGCCGGTGCTCGGGGAAGTGAAGCTACGACCCTTAAAACCGTGAATGAGGAGGTCCCGATTGTATTGCGCTCACGTCATATTGATTCGATTGAGCGGCTGTTGGCCGAACAAATTCCTGCACGTGATGGCTTAATGCCCATCGGGACTTTTGTAACAGCAGAATCAATCCCCCTGCCTGCGGCGCTTGTGCGGGTGGAACAGTCTTCCGTTGTCCGACTCACAGCCGACATTGGGCAGGGATATGATCTGGGGCGGGCAATGGGTGCAGTCACCGATGTAACAAGTAGGACATTACCAATCACAGTACGTAGCCGTGTGGGCGGCTCTGTGGAGGTATTTCAACAAAGTTTGTTTGGTGTAGCTTTGAGTTTGGCACTGAGCTTATTGCTCGTGTATCTGATTCTTGCAGCGCAGTTCGAAAACCTGATTCAGCCGCTCATTATTCTGATCTCTGTGCCATTGGCAGCAGCGGGAGTTGCTTTTGTCCTTGGACTCACGGGGCAGTCGATCAATCTGATGAGCCTCATGGGAACCGTGGTACTCGTTGGAATTGTGGTGAATGATGCAATTATCAAGACTGATTTCATCAATCAGCGGCGCGCCGCAGGCATACCGATCCGCGAGGCCATTATGGCTGCGGGACATGATCGTGTACGGCCGATCCTCATGACGACCATCACAACGGTTCTGGGGTTATTGCCGTTGGCGATGGGTTTTGGTCAGGGGGCGGAGCTGCGTGCACCACTGGCTATTGCGATCGTTGGTGGCCTAACTAGCGCGTCCGTGCTGACCCTCTTTATCGTTCCGGTGCTCTACAGCATCCTCGCCCGCATGAAATAGCTACGTAGTTCCTTACTTCCGCTTGTATCTTACAAAATCCTATAGAAGGACGTTTCTGTCTGATTTGCGCTACGTTAGTGTTCATCTTTCCAGCACCCTATAGCCTTATCTGACGGTCGTCCTGCTGTACTAGGGATGCGGATAAAGTACGTGTTGGAGTGATCAAAGAAGTTGAAGACGATCGGCAAATGTTGGAAGTGTTTTCTTTTTGTAGTGATCCTGAAGCTGAGGACAATTGGTAAGGCGCCGAGGGGGTGAGCATTGATGGACGAAACGGAGAGTGAATGACAGATCGTTGAAGATTTTCAGGTATTCAAGATCGTTATATCTTCCCAACGCAAGCTCGCAAAATTCGCTCATTACCACTTTAATTTCGCAAACTTGCGTTTAGTTGTTTTAGCAACTCCCGGCCCTTTTCCGTCAGTCGGTACTTCTGTTTGCTGCTGCGAGGTTTGTCGGGAACGGTCATTTCCAGCCACCGGGCATCAAGTAGAGGTTGGAGGTAGTTTGTCCGGAAAGTCTTTAGATGTGTCAATCTTACCAGGGTCATGATCTCCCTCGCCGTGCGGGGTACCCTGCAATGCCAGACAACTTGTGCGGTCACTTGTGCGGTCACGTCCTCCAATATGTTGGCAAGCGGCTTTAAGGCGTCGTTCGAAAAGATTTTAGGGTCTACCTTAGACTTGCTCTCGACTTGGGTGGTCTCCTGCTCTCGACTGGGCCCGGACTTGGTATCAACTTGTGCGGTCGCTCTGGGAAAAGTCATGCTCACCCACGACTCCGAAACCTCAATCAGGGCCTCAGGAACCCCATGTTCACGACACAGGTTACGAATACGCCGGATGCCGGAACCGATCTTTTCAACAGCATCCATTCGGTGCAGAATGTCAAACAAAAGCGGATTGCGTGGAATGCTCTTAATACCAAGGTCCGATTCAGTCATGCCGGCAGGCAATCCACCCGGGCTGACGATCTCTAGCCGATCCGTGAAAAGATATATCTGTACATTGGCGGTGGAGCGGTAGTCTCGGTGAGCCAGAGCGTTGACAACCGCCTCACGAATAGCCTCTTCGGGGATTTCTGGGCGCTCTTCCCGCTTCACGTGTTTAATGATGTACTCAATATTGATCTTGGAAAGAATCCAAGCCATCACGTCTTCAATCATCGAATAGACATCGCCATGGAAGTCGCGCCTGTCAAGAATGCGCACTTTGTCGGTTCCCATGAATAGAGCGCAGGCTAAATCGGCACTGATATTGAACTTGCGAATGTCTTGGGCCAGCAACCAAGCGCCAGCGTGTGTCATCCGGCCATTTTCGTCGATCAGATGCAGGTTACGCAACGCAGTCACCGGTTCCATCTCAGCGGGAATCTTGGCGCGGCGTCGAAATAGGAGCCAGTTCTCTCCATCCAAATCTCTCTCCAATGAAAACTTATCGCACGGAGTTTCGACGAAATAGATCAGCCCTTCCTTATAGAAGAACTCTCGGATCTCCTGCCTCGACATTTGCTGACTACTGGCTCCCTGACGGATAAAAAACTTTCCTCCAAAGGAGTAAGGCTTGTTGCGCTGGGCCGGGACCCTTACTCAAAGCACCTCGCCTGCACTTTCGATTTCCACCGCAACGGGAGGGTCGGCGGAACGGGCGATTGACTGGATTTCGGATTTCAGGCGATTGTGATTGGCAACTCCACATAGGTCGCCATTGTCTTCCACGCCAAGAAGAATCGTTCCGCCGGTAGCATTGGCAAAGGCGCATATCTCGCGTCCGAGTCCAGAAGTGCTGGAGCGTTTGAACTCAGTTGTAAACCCTTCACCGAGAGCAATCAGTTCAGAAAGGCCTTTTGGATTCATTGTTGGTCGTGTATCCCAGGTTCCGCATCATCAACGTCGAGGGAGGCGGCTGTGTCCCTTCGTCTGGATCTGCTCCAGCAATTCTTCCAACTCGGTCACTTTTTCTGGATGTTCGTCATATAGGTTTACCGACTCGCTGAAATCTGCCGACAGGTTGTACAGTTGTCCTGCAGGTTCTCCAGGCTCCGGTATGTAGTCGCGAGGTTCAGAGAATCCACCAGACCCTCGGTGGGGAATCAGCTTCCAGTCTCCGCCACGCATTGCGAAAAAGCCGTTCAGGGAATGTTGTACCATAGATGTGCGGAGTCCGGGTGACGTCCCTTGCAGAATCCCCAGAATGTCATAGCTGTCTTCAGCAGCATCCGGTGGAAGTTCTACCTGCAGGATAGATGCGGCAGTAGCCATGAGATCGGTCAACGAGACCAACTGATCGCTCACAGCGCCTGCTTCAACCCTCTCCGGCCAACGGGCGATGAATGGTACTCGATGTCCTCCTTCCCATATGTCTGCCTTTTGTCCACGCAGTTCCCCATTGGCACGATGTCCATAGTGCTCCACATCACCGGGGGGCCAATGTGCTCCATTGTCACTCGTCACAATGAGGAGCGTTTTATCAGCAATATCGTTGCGGTCCAGTGCATTAAATATATCTCCTACGACATCGTCCACCTGTGCCACGAAGTCACCATACATTCCTGCTCCCGTGGTTCCCATGTACGATGAATCGGGCAGCCAAGGTGTATGGGGGGCTGACAGAGGTACATACAGGAAGAAGGGAGCAGAATCTGCATGACCATCAATAAACTCCACGGCCTTCAATGTCGTTACGGGCAGCACATCCGCGTGATCAAAGTCAGGTGCAATAGCTCCAGCACGCCAGAAGCCACCGCCTCCTCGTCGTCGATGCTCACTCCGCCCAATTGTGTCCGTCGGTGCCTGGACTACCCATTCATTATGCACATATACGTAGGGAGGAAAATCCAATGATGAAGGAATCCCGTAGAAATAGTCAAAACCTATCGCATTCGGTCCTGGAGCAAGGCGTTGATTGTAGTCGACGGGTTCGATGGATCCCAGACCGAGGTGCCATTTACCGACGGCCCCGGTCGTATAGCCATTCTGCTGCAGCAGTCGTGGCAAGGTCAGCCTTGTCGTATCTATCAGACTCTTCGAATATCCAACGAGGACTCCTCTCTTCATGTGAGTTCTCCATGCGTAGCGCCCGGTAAGCAATCCATAGCGCGTCGGTGTGCACACCGCACTAGGCGAGTGGGCATCTGTGAACCGCATACCGTCGCGTGCTAGGCGGTCTATGTGAGGCGTCGAAATTTTCGATTCCGAATTGTATGCACCCGTATCCCCGTAACCCATGTCATCTGCCAAAATCACAACGATATTCGGATGGTCAGGTGCAGGGTCGCAGGAGGAGATCAGTAGGGCCGAAGGCAGGAAAAAAAGAGCATTGATCAACAAAATTCGTGTAGTTACCGAACGGTATAAAACGTGTTCGACTTCGGCTGACGAGGGGGAGTAGGGCATTAGCACTTTAGCGTAGAACAATGGTTATGATTGCCCGAAATGGCGGGTTAGCGTTTACTGATAACGCGTGGGTATTTTCCATTTGCTCCAACATTAGCAGCAACATACCGTCGGTTCGTTGAAATCTAACGTTTTCGACCGATTTATGGGGGTGTCGCTGACCAGTTTGGTCAATTTCAGTTTATTCTTCCATTCCGAGTAACTGAACGGGTGGTCCAGAAGTGGATGCCCATATTTGGCCACTTAGGTGGTCTACCGAAAAAAACAGGCGTGTATATTCATGAGCCCTCATTAGGCCAAATTATTTGAATGGGGGCATACAACCTAGAAGATTCTCATTGTTCACTATTTTAGGGCGCATGCTGGCTGAAAAGCGAGATTCATTAATTGTGACAGAATGGGACGATCTAAAAAGAAACAGCGTCAAGTTGAACACTATACGCACCAAGGGAAGGAGCGGGTTAATAACCCGCCGGTCGGTCTGGTTACCCCAGAAACTGATGGAGGTGAGGAAACGAGAACCTACAATCACGACCCTCATATAGACCCTCAATTGCAATGGGCTGGCAAACAAGAACGTACCTCATTTGAAATACCTACGGTCTCGCTTCATGTTCATGAGAGAATTGATCCTCGCACTGTCATAGAGGCTATACGGAAACGTCCCGATGGAGGTCCCCAGCTATCTCTGTTTTCTACGCCGGAAGAAAACCCACCAATTCGTCAAGCGATTGAATTTTACAAGCACCGCCAGAATTGGACCAATAGGCTAATTGCAGGTGATAGCCTGTTAGTCATGAATAGTTTACTGGAGAAGGAAGGGCTTGGCGGGAAAGTACAAACCATCTACATCGATCCGCCTTATGGGGTTGGGTATCGATCCAATTTTCAGCCCTTTGTTAGCCAACACAGCGTTACCGGTGGGGATCAGGATAAGAATCTGACAGCTGAACCTGAGCAAATTCGCGCATTTCGAGATACATGGGAACTTGGGATTCATTCGTATCTCGCTTATCTTCGAGACCGTCTTCTGTTAGCTCACGATCTACTACACGAAAGCGGAAGCTGTTTTGTGCAAATTGGTGATGAAAACGTTCACCGCGTGGGAATGGTCATGGATGAGATTTTCGGGGCAGAGAACCGAGTTGCAACCATCACGTATGCTACTACGAGCGGAAGTTCTGCAAAAACTCTACCGGAAGTCGCAGATTATCTGCTCTGGTACGCGAAAGATGCAAAAAAAGTAAAGTATCGGCAATTGTATGAGCCACTAGATCGCAAGGGCATTATTGAATTATTTAGCTCATACGTTTTCGTCGAGCTTCTTGATGGAACATGCCGGCGACTAACTGCTGAAGAACGATTTAACCCAAAGCAGTATTTGCCGAAGGGTGCGCGAATTTATAGGCGTACTGGTTTAACGTCACAGGGAGCTTCTATGACGGGTAGGTCGGAGTCGTATGAGTGGGATGGGCGTGAATTTCATTGTCCACAGGACGCTCATTGGTCTATTTCCAAACAAGGGATGGATAGGCTTGCTGAACTGGGGCGTCTTGATGCCGCTAAGGGAAATGCTTCACTAATGTGGAAACGTTACGAGGAGGAAGTTCCCGGAAAACGGATCAATAATGTCTGGCCTGATCAAGCTTACGAGCGCAATAAACGGTACGTAGTCCAGACCGCAGTCAAGCTGGTCCAGCGTTGCATCCTAATGACCAGTGATCCCGGTGACTTGGTACTTGACCCTACCTGCGGCAGTGGAACGACAGCCTATGTTGCTGAACAGTGGGGCAGGAGATGGATTACCTGCGATACTTCACGCGTGGCCGTTGCCGTTGCCCGACAACGCTTGCTCACCGCAATTTACGACTATTACACGTTAGCTCACCCTAATGAGGGCGTTGGGGCTGGGTTTCAATATCGTATTGTTGAGACCGTCTCTGCGAGAATTTTAGGTTACAATGAGCAACCGAATCAGACAGTATTATATGATCAGCCGCTCAGTGATCGCAAAAAAACCAGAGTTGCGGGTCCGTTTACCGTTGAAGCCGTTCCTGCGCCAACGGCTAAGCCTCTAAGTGAGGTTCATGTACAGTATTCATCCCCCAATCCTGATATTTCTATAGCCCGCACGGGAGAGACGATCCGTCAAAATGATTGGCGGGGTGAATTACTCAAGACAGGTGTACGAGGTAAGGCTGGCCAGCGTATTTCTTTTACAAGACTGGAGCCCTTGCCTGCGATGCGGGTTTTGCATGCAGAAGGCGAAACCCGCCCCGGTGTAAGGGGAGACGTATCAGGTGGAGTTTGTACTGCTGGATCTGATCGTGTTGTCGTTTCATTTGGGCCGGATCATACTCCAATGGAACAGCGTCAAGTCGCTCTTGCAATTGAGGAGGCACAATTGCTTGTTCCCAAACCCACCATTATCATTTTTGCAGCCTTTCAATTTGATCCCGAAGCGTCTAAAGACATTGACGAGACGAATTGGCCTGGCGTGACCCTGCTAAAAGCACAAATGAATGTTGATCTTTTAACCGAGGACCTAAAAAGAAAACGCGCGAGTAACGAGAGTTTTTGGTTGATTGGCCAGCCGGATGTGACAGTTTAGAGATCCAGTAGTAGTGGAGAAGAGGTGTATTGTGTCTCCGTTCATGGATTTGACTATTTCAATATGGAAACAGGAGATATTGAGTCTGGAGATCCCGACAAGATTGCTATGTGGATGCTGGACACAGATTACGATGGACGCAGCCTGTTTCCCAAACAGGTATTCTTTCTTACAGGTTCGGGTGCGAAAGACCTAGAGGACCTCGAAAAAAATCTCAATGCAGAAGTGGAAACAGATCTCATACGAGCATATTTCGGTACAAGGTCATTACAATTTAAGGCTGGTCAGCATCGCCGTGCAGCTGTCAAGATCATTGACGATAGAGGCATTGAGAGTTTGAAAATAGTGGAATTAGAGTAATGCGAGACCCTCAAGGACTAGTTTCCAATTCCGCTAATATTTCGTCTGTTACTCCACGCTGTAAGAATATTCGGGAGGCAGAATTGGGCATCTTGAATCCATAGCCTACGTCCGTCTAATAATTCCTAATCCTTGAGGTATGAGTATATTGGAACTGAATAATGCCGAGTGCAAACATTGACCAACTGATTATAAACTCGCCTCATCAAGAGCCAATTAAGCATTGGCATTATGATCGTCAGACACGATTATTCAACTTGGTAGATGGGCGTCGATCTGCAGGGTATGTGGTGGCTTCAGGTGATTCAAAGGCTTTCGATGATCCGGGAGTGTTTAAGGAGATCCCTTTAGTTAATCGAATTCGGACCCGTGTCAATGTTTGGCGCGATGCAGGATACCCTGGGGTCACAGGAATCACGAGGAGATTGTTGGGTTATTGGAATGATCCCGAGGGATTTGCAAGAAGGAGGTTTTTCTTTTGCCAGTTGGAGGCAGCCGAAACACTAATCTGGCTCACTGAAGCGTCCCCAAGCGAAAAGATTGGTTTGGATATTCCTTCCGATGGTGGAATGTTTGATCGATTGTGTGCAAAGATGGCCACAGGTTCGGGAAAGACCGTTGTGATGGCCATGATTATTGCATGGCATATCCTCAACAAGGTCTCGAATAAGCAGGATGTACGGTTCTCCAAGAACATATTGGTTGTAGCTCCAGGGCTAACGGTTAAGAATCGATTAGCCGTTCTAAATCCAGTGCATCCAGGAAATTACTACGAGAGTTTTCTTGTAGTGCCATCACCCCTACTCGAAAAGCTGCGTCAGGGGCGTATCGAAGTTCGAAATTGGCATGCGTTGAATTGGGAAACAGAGGAACAGATTACTAAAAAGCGCGGAATTGATAAACGCGGAGTGCAGAGCGACGAGGCTTATGTTCGGGAAGTTCTTGGAAATATGGCTACAGCTCGTAATCTATTAGTCATTAATGATGAAGCACATCACGCATGGCGAATTACCCCTGGATCAAAGGTGAGAGGGATTCGAAAAAACGTTGTAGAAGAAGCCACGAAATGGATAGGAGGGTTGGACAGAATCCATAGGGCACGTGGCATACTCAAGTGCTATGATTTTTCGGCAACGCCTTTTGCGCCATCAGCTAATCTAAATCAAGAAGATGCACTTTTTGGTTGGATAATCAGTGACTTCGGACTTAATGATGCAATTGAGTCTGGACTAGTGAAAACTCCTCGTGTTGTCATTCATGATGATGCTTTGCCAGACGTTAAAACATTCAAGTCGCGCCTGTATCATATCTACAACGATCCAGATGTTCGGGATGACTTAAATAGTAAGGCTAAACCGGAGAAACCGTTACCAGACTTGGTAATGAACGGTTATTATTTGCTTGGCTATGATTGGCAGCAAACCGCCAAGAACTGGGAAAAGCTATCAAGAAACAGTACTCCACCCGTCATGATTACCGTCGCCAATCGCACGGAAACGGCAGCACGCATTAAGTATGCGTTTGATCATAAGAAGGTGCGAATTAAAGAATTATGTGATCCTGAACGTATTCTCCATATAGATTCAAATGTACTCAACAAAGCCGAGAGTTCAGAAGAGCCAATCACTAAATTGGACTTTTCTCACGGTAACACTAGCCCTAAAGTAGGCCGCACCAGCAAGCAACAGGCAGAAATTCTTCGGCAACAAGTAGACACTGTAGGAAAGGTCGGTGAATCTGGCGAGCAGATACAAAACGTGATCTCTGTTGGAATGCTATCCGAAGGATGGGATGCAAAGACCGTAACCCATATTATGGGACTGAGAGCGTTCTCTAGTCAACTCCTTTGTGAACAGGTTGTAGGGCGTGGACTACGTCGTACCAGTTACGATGTGAACTCAGAAACTGGGTTCTTTGAACCGGAATATGTGAATATTTTCGGAATTCCTTTTACGTTTTTGCCGCATGAAGGTGGGGATAACACGCCTCCACCGCCACCCAAACCAAAGACTGCTATAGAACCAGTATCTGGAAGAGAGGAATTTGAAATTTCGTGGCCAAATGTGATTCGCGTAGAGCATACACTCCGTCCTGAATTATCCGTAGATTGGGAAAAACTGAGTCCACTAATCCTAGATGTCACTAAGGTTGCAAAATTAGCCGAACTAGCTCCCGTTGTAGAAGGCAAACCCGATTTAACCAAGATCAAGTTGATTGACTTGGAGGATTATGCAAAAGGGCAGCGCATGCAGAGGCTTATTTTTGAAGCAGCGCGAGATGTTTATGATCAAGTTCAGCCGAATTGGAAAGCAAGTAAAGTTGCCTTGTTAGCTCAGTTAGTACATTTGGTCGAAAAGTTTATTGCCAAATCAGATGGCATTCGCATCATACCACCCTCACTTGATTCCCTGGGAGATAGTCCTCGTAAAATCATGGTCACACTAGGAATGACAAAGGTAGTTCACCATATTTTGGAGGCGGTTCGTTTTCAGAATACCCAGAAGCTCGATCTAGTATTTGACCAAGATCAGCCGATTCGTTCAACTGGAGATATGAGTACGTGGTATACAAGTAGACCGTGCGAACTCACAAAATGTAGCCATATAAATTATTGTGTATATGATAGTACATGGGAAGCCTCGGATTCCGGTATACTGGATGCTAGTCCTGAAGTGGACGCATGGGTCAAAAATGACCACCTTGGTTTTGAAATCTTATACACATACCGAGGTGTCAT
Source organism: Rhodothermaceae bacterium (assembly GCA_009838195.1). Taxonomy (NCBI): domain Bacteria; kingdom Pseudomonadati; phylum Rhodothermota; class Rhodothermia; order Rhodothermales; family Rhodothermaceae; species Rhodothermaceae bacterium. The sequence goes on from VXSC01000029.1 coordinate 25,711, forward strand.
TAGAAAGTACCGTCCTGATTTTATAATTAGACTCAGGTCAGGCACTATGTTGATTCTCGAAACGAAAGGAGAAATAACAGAACTGACACGCACAAAGCACAAATTTCTACAAGAGTGGGTGAAAGCCGTAAATGAGAACGGAGGATTTGGACATTGGTCTTGTGCCGTATCTAATTTCCCAGGAGAACTTTACGAAATCTTGGGAAGACACGCTACGCATTAACCTACCAATTATCCCATTCAACAATTGTTTACGCGTGATCACCAGCTTTGAAGTCACCTGGAGGCATGGCAAATCATTTCACAAATGGTAATCGGTGGTGCATATTCATTGACATTCTTGGATTTAGTAGGTTTTGGGTCTGTGAGAGGGGGAAGGCGCACGCTTCACTTCGCGCCATAATGAGAGGCATCTACGCGATTGGAAGAAACTCCTATCCGGCCGATCCTAAGCGATTTTTCGTACATCAAATGGGAGACGGTTTTGCCATCGTGAGCGACTTTGGGGAATCCTCTCTCGACCGTCCCGTTGCCATCGCGAGTGCACTGATGCGTCACATTTCAACCTCTGGAACTTTTGCCGCAGCCGCAATCGCAGAAGGTGATTTTGCTGATATTAGAGGAATTTATCCACAGGAAATATTTTCGGAGAATTATAGTGGTAGGGTGGTAAATATGGGTCAGGGATTGATGATCCCATCCTTTGTTATGGGAACTGCTTTCATTCGTGCATACGGTGTTGCGAAAGAAGCGCCGCCGGGTCCGTTTCTGACAGTTGCTGGGGATCAGCGTGATCGACTTCCAGCCAATGTAGAATGCCAGATTACTTCGGGTCGGAAGGATAAATCGCTGTGGTCAATCGACTGGCTTCGACATGAATCGGAACACTTGGTACATATACAACAAACTGCAAAAATTCATATTCCTTCACTTTCTGAGCTTCAGCAAGCAATTAAAGGCTACTGCAAACACTACTCATTCATCGGTGACAAATGGAGAGACCACCTTCATGGACTACTTGACATTGAGGTTTAGGTCAAATGAAAAAAGACTACCCGATCAGTTTGGCCGTAAACCTGGGTGATTGCCCGCTGAGTAAATGGATCAACCAACTAGTAATTGGCGATACGGGCTCTCCCTATACTCATTAACGAGAAAATCAATTATTGAGGGAGTTACCATCAACTGGTCACAGGCGGACAGATCGCTCGAACGCCATTGAACCTTGGTCTGGTACACGAAGGCAGGGTCGTAGGAGAATTACGTTATCAATGGGATGGGCAGGGGGAGTAGCAGATCATTGGGGGTATCTTCTGGACACTTTCTTTCCTGTTTTAATGGGTACTGCGTTTGGCCGAAATCAGTTCGATTCCCTACTCGGGTTTACCTACTGATTACACGGTTTTTTGAAGTAATCCACCGTCAAATATTCGGCTGTGGCTTAGGCGTTAACGCGGTGGCTCACTGGACACTCCACAAAGGGATTCTGGGGATGCCTAGCTATTTAGAGGGTTCGGTAGCCGTGATCGAGGATGCGGATCAATTCATATTGAGGTATACACAGGAAGGACCTACATAGAATAGGTGCCCCATGGTGGATGCTCCTAGTAGCAGGAGTCAAGGGGCTGCTATTGCATGCTCATCTATTGGGGCATTTCCAATCTTGGGGTACGCGAGCTGCTTAATGAACGGCTAGGGAGTGGTCGTGCGGAAGAAAAGAAGGCTTATTCAAGTAGATTGGAAAAACTAAAAATATCAGTCTACAATGCCGATTTACGGGGCATACGGGGGGCGATTCCTACTAGAATCACCTCAATCACCAAGGCTTGTTGGTGGGACATGAAACCAGTGTAGACGGCTTTGAGCATGTGCTGGCAACCTCGGTGGTGGTCGTGAACATATATCTGACAAAATACTATCTACCTCTATGAATGAGGATCTCATTAACTATTGATTAAATGAGGTTACAGTTTACGTCACAAATCTTGAATGATACGTCTAAATTGAAGAATATTATTGATTAGTGTAGGACGTATGATTGATTTCTGAGAATTGAACGAATGCCAGACGAATAAAAATATTATCAGACAATACTGTTAAATACCCTGTCATCAAGAATCACGTAGATCGGTTAGAATTATGACCTATGTCAAGGATGCAGCAATCAACAGTCAGACAAAACAATATAATTATTTGTGGAACATAATTGAATCAGTAACATACAGGTGATTTACACCTAACATTCTATATCATGAAAACTCAACAATTGACTTTTCTGAACCCGAAACATCGGGAACCAAAACCCTATGCAAGCGTTCACGCTTCTGGTCGGTTAGTCTTTAATCAAGACGCTGTAAACTATATGAGACTTAAATCCCTCCCATCTTTTGTTGTGGCCACAACATCCTTTGAACGCAATCCGTTACGGTTTTATCTCATTGATAATGCTATTTCAGAGGAAATTGATGTCCCACCACCTGTAAAAGTTTTTCAATCTGGAAGATATTATTATGTTAAATTTAGAAATATACTAAATCAACTAAAAATCGAAAAAGGCAGGAATAAAATATATTTCGATATTGAGAATAAACCGTATCCTGGACTTGAAAACTACGTTGTTTTTGCACTTACAATGCGCACAAAAGTCAGTGGTAAAGCATCTAGTTCTAAAAGACGAGAGACTAGTGACCGGGAGGAAACTACTCAAAACGATTCGCCAGAAGAGCAATAATGAGCCATTTATCATTTGCAAATAATTCTGACTCCCAAGAGTGTCCGCCATTTCGAGTGCTGTCATTGGATGGTGGAGGTGTGCGGGGCGTATGCTCAGCTGTTTACTTGTCCGAATTAGAAAAACAGGTCGGGTCTCCACTGCACCAATACTTTGATCTAATCTGTGGCACTTCCGCAGGTGGAATCATTGCGATTTCATTAGCTCTGGAGATTCCGATGGATAGGGTGTTGGATATGTTTCAGAATAAAGCAGATGAGGTATTTAATAGGAAATTACCAGGGAAAAATAAATTCTGTGCCATGCTTGCAGATGTTTTGTATTCCAATGAACCATTCCATAGTAACCTTCAAGATCTAGTAGGTGCCAAGTCAAAGATTGGAGATGCTAAGTGTCGCCTCTGCATCCCTGCAGTCAATATGACAACTGGCAAAGCTGTCGTATTTAAGACTCGCCATGATACTTACCTGGTATAGTAGGACGGCCGTCAGATAAGGCTACGGGGCGCTATGTATTTCGTA